>JAZRHJ010000001.1:0-3008 GCA_045644695.1 Alphaproteobacteria bacterium
TCACATTTCTTTAAAAGAGACGTTTTGATACAAGCCGAACTAAATGTTGGCATATAATTAGATGTTAGCAGATGAAAAAAATACTAAAATTTAGGAAAATATAGGTATGTTTTTAGACTCAAAATTAAAAAATACAATACAAAAAGCAAAAATTATCTCTTTTGATATTTTTGATACGCTTTTGTTGCGATCATTTTTAGAACCTAAGGATGTTTTTCTTGCCTTAGAAAAGGCAGAAAATTGTCCTGAGTTTTTTAAATATAGAAGCGAAGCTGAACCAAAGGCTTGGGAAAAGCTTGTTTCATCAACAAAAGACGATGTAACATTGGATGAAATATATGCTCAAATGCCTTCTCATATGCAACATATGAAAGAAAAAGAGATTGCATTTGAATGCGAACACTTGTTTTTAAATCCTGAGATGTATGACGTGTTTGAGTATGCTTTATCTCAGGGTAGGCAAGTTATTATATGCTCGGATATGTATTTGCCATCAGAGAGTCTAGAACACTTATTAGCCAAAAGATTAAATTCTAATCAATTTAAATTATATGTATCGGCTGATTATGGTAAACGTAAACATACGGGGCGTTTGTTTGAACATGTTATATCTGATTTACAGGTAAAGCCCTCCGATATTTTGCATATCGGAGATAATATGCAATCCGATGTTATTATTCCAAAATCAAAAGGGATAAATGCCGTTCATTATCAAAAACCATCTGATGTTTTGTTGAAAGATCATCATATCAAATCTTTTTTAGATCAAAACAATACATTGGAAAGCAGAACTTTTTTAGCTTGCATGAATATCTTATATCAACATGCAATCCCTCAAATAGAGGATGATTATTGGAAGCGTTTTGCCTTTTTATATGGTGGACCATTGGTGTATACATATACGCAATTTATTAAAGAGCAAGCGCAATCCGATAACATAACCGATATTTGCTTTGTTGCCCGAGATGGATGTATCCTAAAACAACTATTTGATTTAATTAATGATAATGCAAATATAAAATCTCATTATATGTATGCCCCCAGATTTACCAATACACTGTCGTATTTGGATTTAGGAACTCAAGCGTTGGTTTGGGAACGAAAAGATGTCTTAGTAAAGTTTTTGAAAAGTCAAGGTGTAAATATTCATAATATTAATGAATTAGATAAATATCAAAAAGAATTAAGATATTTTTCAGACCTAGAAAGACAAGAATACGAAAAATATATTGCTTCTTTAAACTTAGGAGAAAAACCCTGTATTGTGGATTCTGTTTCAGGATCATTTTCTGCTCAAAAATTAGTATCCAAGGTGTTAAATATGCCAAATTTAATCGGATATTACTGGGGAACTTTTGAACAAACACCAGAAAAAGAAGTTATCCGAAAAATGTATTATCCGCACAAATGTAGATTGGGTACTTACCATATTCATGAATTGTTTATGTCGGCTCCCGAACGCCCTATTCACCGCATTTTAAATAATAAGCCAGTTTATAAGAAAGATATTTCAAAATATGAACAAATAAAAATTGATTTATATCCAAAACTGGAAAAATCTATGATGGATTTTGCAACGTTACTACATCAATTAAAGTTAGATTTTAAACCAGACTGTCAAATAATTTTTGATTGGATGAATTCGTTTATTGAAAATGCAGATAAAGTTGATTTTAAACACTTTAAAAATATTAAAAACGGAGCCGATCAATCTCACACTCGATATGAAGACGTTTTGCCGGCAAAGTCAAAAAAAGCTCCGTTTTTCAAAAAAGTGTTATCAAATAAATTTATTTATCAAAAACGGATTAATTCAAAAGGCATTTTAAAGGTGAAAATTTTTAAAATACCCGTGTATATCAAACAACCTAATAAAGGGAAAAAGAAATGATTTTTATATCTGTTGTTCGTAATGAAAAAATGTATCATGACTTTGTGAGGCATAACCCATATAACAAGGGGGGAGAGTTTGTATCATATGATAATAATAAGGAAAATATAACCATCCCTAAAAGGTATAATCATTTTTTGGATACGTATGATTATTCTAAGCCCGATTGGTTTATTTTTTGTCATGAAGATTGGCAAGCAAAACAAAATTGGTTGCCGACTGTTCAAACGTTGGATAAAAAATCAATTTACGGCACGTTTGGAACAAAGTTAAAAATTCGTGGCAATAAAGCCAGAAAATTTTATTTAGGGCAAATTGAATCCTCTCATAAAGATGGTTCTTGTCATGCCGTTATTGGTAAAAATGTATCGGTTGGAACAAAAGTGGAAACATTTGATTGTATGTGCTTAATTATCCATTCCTCATTGGTTCAAAAACATCATATTCGCTTTGATGAAAAATTGGATTGGCACCATTATGCTGAAGAATTATGTATCCGTTTGAAAGAGCAATATGACATTCCTTCCCGCATTTTACAAATGAAGTGTAAACACTGGTCCTATGGTGTTCCTCTGCCGGATGAAGGATTTACAAAAGCCTTTAATTATGTCAAAGATAAATTTTTAAAGACTGAAAGTTTTTATTCAAATACAACCATTGATGAAGTCATTGGCCCCCGTTCGTTAAAGGTTAAACGTGTGTTATGCCCGAAACCATCAAAATTTATGAAATGGTTATACAGCAATAAAATAACTAAATCCGGAAAAAAAGTTATTAAAATTTGTAAAATACCGGTTTATTGGAGGACAAGAAAATGAAAAAAGTTCTTTACCAAATTATGGCATGTTTTATTCTTAATAAAAAAGCAAAAAAACAATTTCGCTTAAAACATATTAATCCTTTGAAAAAAAATAAAAATTACGAATTGCAATTATTGGAAGAATTGAAATATAAACTGATTGCAATAAAAGAGGATATGCATGAATTGATTGCAATAAAAGAGGATATGCAAAATAGAACAAATGATTTGGAAAATATTTTTAAATCTCATATTGTTCCTATTAATTACGAAACAATTAATCGTATTCTTCAACATTGTTTATCTACCGCTTTATTA
>JAZRHJ010000002.1:0-2625 GCA_045644695.1 Alphaproteobacteria bacterium
GCATATTGCCGATTTTTTTATTTTTTGTATCCGCTTAAATGTTCTTTATTTTTATCGTATAAGTTAAAAGCGTCGTTTATAATTTGCTTGGCTTCATTTACTCCTAAAAATTGTTCAATTCGCACTTCTTTATTTTCAAGCAGTTTATAGTCTTCAAAAAAACGTCGTAAAATTTTTAAACTGTGAGGAGGAAGTTCATCAATCGATTTATAATGAGCAAACTCCGGATCATCAATGTGTACGGCAATAATTTTATCGTCGGCTTCACCTTGGTCAACCATTTTCATAACACCAATGGGGCGAACACGCATTAAAGATAACGGCAACACAGATTCTTGGCATAGCACCAAGACATCTAACGGGTCATTATCTTCGCAATAACTTTGCGGAATAAAGCCGTAATTTGCCGGATAATGTACGGCACTGTATAATATGCGATCAACTTTTAATAAACCGCTTAATTTATCTAATTCGTACTTCGTTTGAGAACCTTTCGGAACTTCAATTACGGCAGTAACTATTTCAGGCGGATTTTCACCGCGACTAACATCATGCCATGGATGTAACATTTTACTCTTTCCTTATTTTTTTATGTTAAATTATCTTTCCGGTTTATAAATGGTTTTACCTGTTTGAACGTAATCGTATAAAACTTTTTTACCTTCGTCAACCTCAATGTTTCCGTAAACACAAATTCCTCTGTTTTTAAATTCTTCAAACCAATTTGGTTTAAAGCCCTCATCGAATCCGGTAATTTCTTCAACCTGTTTGGAAGGAACGCCATAATATACGGCCTTAATGCCCGACCACATAATGCCGCCTATGCACATTATGCAAGGCTCCGAAGTTACATACAAACTTAAATTGTGTTTTGATAAATCATATTCGCCTAATTTTTTTTGTGCTGCTTTAATGGCATTCATTTCGGCATGATTATTGCTGCAACATTCAGATACTACGCTGTTTGATGTTTTGGATATAATATTACCCTTATCATCTGTAATGGCCGCTAAAAAAGGACCGGAACCGTTATTTATATGTTCTTTTAATTCATTTTGAAGTTCTAATATAATTTTTTTTGCTTTTTCCAGTTTTTCATTATCAATTTTTTCGTTTGCAATTACTTTATTCATATTTATTCTCCTTCTTTGTGATAAGGTAGCATTTAATGGTGTATAATTGGTTAAAGTAAAGCCCTTTGAATTTTCATTCAAAGGGCTTTACTGATAGAAAGGATTTTTCCTAAAGAACTATTTTTTTCAGTTCGTCAGGATTAAGAGATTTAAGTTCGTCGATAACAAACAAACCGTTGTCACGAATAAGGATATCGTCAAAATAAATTTGACCACCTCCATATTCAGGCGTTTGTATCAAAACCAAATCCCAATGGATTGCAGAAGTGTTACCGTTAGGTGTGGCTTGGTAACAATTGCCGATTGCTAAATGCAAAGAACCGGCAATTTTTTCATCAAACAAGATATTGCATATATCTTTTGTGATAAAGGGGTTAACACCCAATGCAAATTCTCCCACATAACGTGAACCGTCGTCAGTGTTTAAGATGTTAATTAAATCTTGTTTGTTTCCATCGTGTTCGCAGTTGACAATTTTTCCGTCTTCAAACCAAAGTTTAATGTTAGAAAATTTGCATCCGTTTTGTACACTTGAAGTGTTAAACCTGATATGTCCGTTTATCGAGCTTTTAACAGGTGCCGAATATACCTCACCATCAGGAATATTTCTGTGTCCTGAACATACTACCGCTCCAATGTTTTTTATGGAGAAAGTAAGGTCGGTTTCGGGGGCAACAATTCTAACTTTGTCAGTTCGTTTTAATAAATCGGCCAACTTGTTCATGTGCGGCTCTAATTTTGAATAGTCAATTAGGCATGCATCAAAGAAAAAGTCGATAAATTGTCGGGTAGACATACCTGCTTCATAAGCCATAACATCATTAGGATAACGCAAAACGCACCAACGAGTGTTGTTTACACGATACTGTAAAACAGCAGCATAACTTTTGTTAAATTGGGCTTGCGCATTTTTGTTTCCATCTTTCGAATCGTACGGATTTGTATCGCTTGAAAAACAGATGTAGATATCAACATTTTTCATCAGATTTAGATGAATATTAGCATACTCATCTAATTGTTCTTTGCTTGCATATTTGCACAAAGCATTGTTGAAACGGGTATCGTTTAAGAAGTAAAAAGGAATGCCACCTAATTTAATCGTCGCTTCAATAAATGCTTCAAACAAAGGTACTGAGGTTAGGCCTCTGGCATCGATAAACACTTTTTCTCCGGCTACCAGATGAACGGAATTGCGTAACACATTTTCCGCAAGTTTTAATAATTTGCTCATAATTGAATGGTTTATTATTTATAAAAATATATTTATGGGTACAATTATAACGTGGTGGATGTTTTTTGTCAAGTGTTATTGTTGCTTTTTTAAATTAATCACCTCATTGCGTGCTAAAGTATCAACACGTTCATTTTCTGTATGTCCGTTATGCCCTTTGACCCACACCCATCGAATTTCATGTTGTTTGATTAATTTGTCAAGTTGTTGCCATAGGTCAATATTTTTTACATCGTTTTTTTTATTTGATGTTTTCCAAGA
>JAZRHJ010000003.1:0-4160 GCA_045644695.1 Alphaproteobacteria bacterium
CATGCGGTAAAGTTTCCGACCCTAAACCTATTGAAGGCTCTGGATATCCGCATATTTATCCCAGATATTAAAGGAAAAAAAATGGAAAACACTAAAAACTTAACAGATGATATTATCCCTTATGTAGAATTTGCCGACAATGCCAATGAACGAACACCTTGCGTTCTTGTGCTTGATTGTTCAGGTTCAATGCGAGGCGAACCCATCAACCAACTAAATACCGGCCTTGCAGCATTGGAAAAAGAATTAAAAGATGATATTGACGCAAGTTCAAGGGTTCAAATTTTAATTATTAAAGCCTTTGGTAAAGATGAAGCAGTTATAAGTTCTGATTGGATTGATGCTATGAATTTTACTGCTCCGACGATGGAAGCCGGCGGTTTAACACCTCTTGGCAAAGCCATGGAACTTGCTTTGGAAAAAATAGAAAGCCAAAAAAACTTATATGACAGTTGCGGTGTTACATCCAAACGCCCTTGGATATTTTTAATTAGTGACGGTGAGCCGACTGACTATGGTTGGGAACAAGCCGCCGAAAAATGTCGCATTGCACAAGAAAAGAAAAAAGTTATTATACACGCAGTCGGAACTCAAGGGGCAAATTTGGAAAAATTAGCAAAATTTTCCCTAAATTCACCCAAAAGATTAACCGGATTAAAATTTACGGAATTTTTCTTATGGTTAAGCCGAAGTGTTTCTTGTGTTTCAAAAGCGGCACCTAATGCTGATGAACTTTTTAGAGATATAGACGACTGGAATGAACAATAAAAAGCAAAATAATATGCGCATTTTAGCATCTTCGGTTATCGGGCATTATCACCAAACTCAAAATATGCCTTGTCAAGACTGTTATAAATATGCAAGTAAAAAAAATAAAATTGTTGCTGTGGTTTCCGATGGCGCAGGCTCTGCCAAATATGGCAAAATCGGAGCAAAAATTATTTGTAATACTTTATGCGATATTTTAATTTCGTCATCAATCACCGACATAAAACAAAAAATTATAGACGCAATAGACATTGCCCGTGAAAAACTTGTCTTACATCGGTTAAATAAATTTAAAGATGAAAAAGGCATAATAGATTTTGCCGCCACACTTGTAGGTTTTTATTATAACAATAATAAAGGAGTATTTTTTCATATCGGAGATGGCGCAGCAATTGCCATGCTAAAAAACGACAACACCATTATTTCACAACCTGAAAACGGCATGTTTTCATGCGAAACATACTTTTACACAATGGACGATTGGAAAGATAGTCTTCGCTTTATTAATTTTGAAAAAGCAAAAAACATTATTCTTATGACAGACGGAGTAACAAATTTTGCTTTCAAAAATAATTTTGAAGAACTTGAAACAGGTTTTATTTATCCCATCAGTAATTTTTTACAACAACAAACCAGCCGTTCAAAAGCGCTAAAAGCATTAAATAATACATTATCAAATCCCAAGGCGCAAAAAATAAACTCTGATGATAAAACATTTTTATGGGCGCAACTATAATGAATAAGCCAAATTTTACATATTATAATGCCATATTCAGCGACGGTCATTTTGAACGCGAAAAATTGGGTGAACTAATAAACAAAGGCGGAGCAGCAGGAAAAATATACAAGAGCATCAGTCATCCGCAATTGGTAGCAAAAATTTTTCATGATAAAAATAAGAGTACCACTAACAGACGTAAACTTGAGGCAATGCTACAAAACCGTCCGAATATTCCGCCTATTCAATATGATGGTCGAAATATTGTTCAAATTGCATGGCCGGAAGCGGTTTTGGAAGATGATGAAGGTTTTTGTATCGGATATTTAATGCCATATATAAATACTGATGAAGCGGTATCTTTAGATCATCTCATGCAAAAAGCCGTACGCCAAAAAATCGGTATATCGGAAAGTTATGCAAATCGTTTTTTTGCGGCTTGCAATTTAGCATCTATTGTTGCTGAACTTCATAGACGCGGTCATTACATTGTAGATTTAAAACCTGCTAACGTATCCGTATATAAAGAAAATATGATTGTTGCTATGTTTGACTGTGACGGTTTTTCAATTAAAGGCGAAAATATTCGTTATCCGGCAGAATTTGTCAGCGAAGAATACATATACCCCGAAGGTATGAACCAAAGTTGTGAAGAAATGGGACAAGAACAAGATAATTTTGCTTTAGCGGTTATCTTATTTAAATTATTAAATAACGGCATTCATCCTTTCTCCGGTACTCCGCGAAAACAAACAGATGAAATGTTGTCTATTCAAACACGCATTGAGCAATATCATTATGCATACGGTTTATGGCCAGATTCATATCAATCGGCACATCCGTACAGTATGCACGAATATTTTGATAAAAAAACTCTCAATTTATTTGACCGAGCCTTTATGAAAGGGCAAAAAAGGCCAACGGCAAAAGAGTGGCAAGAACATCTGGAAGAATTGTCAACTCAAATTAAAGAGTGTAAAACAAATTCGGACCATATATATTTTACTGCCAAAGGTTGCGGACTTTGTGCAATAGATGAAAAAATAAAACAAACCTTACAAAAAGTAAAAACCGAAAGTCAAATGCCCACCAAAATACGCGGGCTTGAAATATCAGAACTTTCCGATGAGAAAAACAAAGAACTGAGAAAACAAAAACATCAACAGTTTATAAAATTAAATAAACTCACCCTTTTAGGTATCATTATTTATTTTATATTTTTCAGTTCGCTTTACTTTTTATTAAAACCATATAAAGAATTTATAACTTCCGGCGGATATTTTATACAACTGCTTATAATTGCATTCATAATCAGAGCAATTTATAAAATAAGTGAGTTTTTGCCTAAAAAATTACCCTTATTAAATAATGATATCATAATAAATATGCTAAAAATTTATGCCATTGTAAATATTTTAGTATCGTTTATTATTTTAAACGACATCGGTTTATCATTTTTCCAACTTATAAAATAATTTTTTCTGTCGCTATCGCTTAAAATCTGCTGATAGTATCCTTTGAGAAACTATCAACCTAAAAAGTGCCTACTTTTATTTTTTTTTTAAATTGTTATTATAAGAATAATATTAATTTTTAAAAGGAATAAACCATTGAAAAAATTAAACCCTATCATATTATCGGGTAAAGAGGTATTACCGCTTATTGAAGGTGGAAAAGGTATAAACGCCAGTAACGGATACAGTTCCGGCGCTTGGGCTAAAGAAAATTGTGTCGGTACATTTTCCGGTGTAACACCTGATGTATTAGATAATAACGGCAACGTAATTATGGAAAGTTTTACCAAGACAAAACGCTTAGACCGCCATGAAGAATTGGTAGAATACGCCATTAAAGGCGGAATCTCTCAAGCAAAACTCGCTTATGAAATTTCAGGCGGAAACGGTCGCATTCATATGAATATGCTTTGGGAATTAGCCGATTCGCAAAAAATGATAGAAGCCATTTTAGAGGGTTCAAAAGGTCTTATTCACGGGGTTACATGCGGTGCAGGTCTTCCCTATCAATTAGGAGAAATAACTTCTCGTCATGGCGTATACTATTATCCGATTGTATCTTCTGCCAGAGCTTTTCAAATTTTATGGAAAAGAGCATATTCCAAATGCCCCGAATTTTTAGGCGGTGTTGTTTATGAAGACCCATGGCTTGCTGGAGGTCATAACGGATTATCAAATGCCGAAAACCCCAACGAGCCCGAAGTTCCTTATATGCGCTTGGTTGAATTAAGAAAAACACTGCGTACATTAGGTTTGGAAAAAACTCCAATTATATTGGCCGGCGGTGTTTGGAACTTAAGCGAATGGGAAGACTATATTGACAATCCCGAGATTGGTGATATTGCATTCCAACTGGGAACTCGTCCGATGTTAACAAAAGAAAGCCCCATCAGTGATGCATGGAAAAATTTGCTATTAAATGTTAAAAAAGGCGATGTTATTTTGCAAAAATTTTCTCCGACCGGTTTTTATTCTTCGGCGATAAATAACGAATTTTTATCCAAGTTAATTGAACGCAAAAATAATGAAATTGAATATAAATCTGAGCCTGATAACGATTTTTCTCATGCTTTGCCATTAAACAATGTTCGTTCGGTTTATATCAAACCGCAAGATATGCAAAAAGCGCAAAATCAAATAGATTTAGGGTTTAGTGTTGT
>JAZRHJ010000004.1:0-4412 GCA_045644695.1 Alphaproteobacteria bacterium
TTATTTATTAAACCCGTTCAAGAAACTATCGTATGCCCACTCATTTCTTTCATCTTGAACATCTTTTCTGTGCGATTGCTTAGCAAGACCAGCAGCATCACGATTTTTAAGCGCTCTGGTAAAATTTGGCCAGTATCCGCCTTTTAACACTTCTTTTTGCACATTTTTATCTTCATAATACACAGAAGGATTATATATAAGTTTTTCCTTGATATCTTGGCTTAAATCGCTGTTTATTACAGAATTTTTGTCTTCTAAATCTATAAACTTAAACTTATTTTCTCCCAAATTATATTGCATATCCATTAATGCCAATTGCCCGTCTTCGTTAAAATCTGTATCAAAATCCAGCCCGATGTTTGATATATTTCTTCTGATAACCGGTAACACACTATTCTTAACATAAGTTTTGCTTTTATTCTCTAATTCTGTATCTTGAAAATATGGTAACTGTTCTCCATACGTATTTTTGTAACTCTTTTTTTGCTGTTTGGCAGATTTAACATCCCAAACATCATTACCATTTTCATCAACCCCGATTTTGTAACTTTTGCAAAAATCATCCATTTTATCATAAAACGCATTTATATCTTTGTTACTCCAAGGCAGATTTTGTGAACTTACAGGTCCCTTTTGCGAAGTTAAAGTAAATTTTTGCATGTGTTTTGCACTTGGCATTCTTAACCCTACACCACCTGTTATTAAACCTTTGGAATCACAATACGGATAATTAGCATAACCTTCTATAGTTGCTTGTTTCGCATGGTTATAAAAATTGTTTATCAAATTATTATCATAATCGCCAAAGCCTTTAATTTTGGGCTTTTGCATTAAGTTTGGTGTTTGGGCTTGCACAGGTTTTGGGTTAAAATATTTTTCATTCCAAATCGGTTCATTTTTTAAAGTATAATCTTTTACCCTGTTTAACATAACATCTGTGCTTTCGTTTGGGCTACCATCATAAAACACGTCTATTGCTTTTTGTATTTCATCATCGGGTAATTTATCCGCATTCGGATATACACTTTCTAACGCTCTAAATTTATATCCGAATTTTCTTTCCAAATCGTGCTTTTTATCATCACTTCCAAACACACTTAAATATGTCTTAAATGTCATTTATTACTCCCTTTAACTTAAAATTGCAGAGTTATTTTTTTTAATAATCTTTTTTCTTTATCTACCCATTTAAATCCGGCTTTTTTTAATGCAATGACAGCATTTAAATGTTTAGTATGAGCATATACTTCATCAAACTTTTCACTTGCCATTTTAATCCCCTCCACCACTTCTTTATGATGTTTTCTTTTAGCATATCCGCCAATATATTTTTTATTATCACAACCTTCATAAACAAAGACAGAGCCGATATAACCATTATTATGGACATTAAAAAAACGGCTATTAAATAATAAATATTCAAAGCCGTTTGTATCTTCCAATTTTTTTTTATTTATCATAAAAAATTTTTTAGCCGTTTTTTTATCAAAAAACGGACTTCCATATTCAATTAATGTAGTCATAGGCATCATCCTTTTATTTTAATATTTTAATTTCTAACGGACTTGTATCAATTTCCGATATTTCTTTTTTATCAGAATACAGACCTGCTAACTTTCCTTTTAATTCTTCTGCTTTTAATGCTAAACTTACATTTTCTTGAGAAATTGCCATTTCTTGCAATTTGTTAAGTTGATTAAAACTATCGGTTGAAGCGTAATTAATTTTATTCGATTTATTTTGTTTCATTTTTATCTCCTGTAAAATTAACCGACACTTTTGGTTTTTACGCGCATTCTCTTAAATTCAAGACGTTTAATAGCAAATTCTTGAGTTGTTTCTTTTGTATAAATTCTAATTTGCAAACGTTTAAAATGACGAACAGAATCTAAATTAAACATTACCGAATTTCTATCTCCGTTTAACCAAACTCCACCATTTTCATCTTCTTGATTAAGAGCCCAATTTCCACCATTAATATCTTCACTGTTTTTTGACCAAATTAAATACCCTTTTAATAATTTTACAATATGTTTGTGTTTACTTTTTTCGGGCTCATCATCATAAATAAATTCCATAAAAAAGTCATTTTCATAATCAAAATCTAATGTAATTATCAGTGGCATTTTAGGAATTTTAATATTGCTGTCAGAATTCAAATTAATAACATTCATTTTATATTCCGATGGAATAAACTGCCCATCAAAAGTTGCACCTATATATTCCTTTAATATTTTAGTTTGATATGCCGAATATAAACTATCTTTTATCAACGTAAAAGCACATATATCGTTTTGCGCTTTACGTTCAACCCATTCAGAATTAAGATAATCAAATATTAAAATCAGATTTCCGTCAATTGTCGGTAATTTAAACCAAAGTTCATTTTTATTACTATAAACATAACTTATAATTTCAATTTCATTTAATCGATTATTATCAATATTTTCAAAATAATGGATAACATTATTTGCTAAACCATCTGTAGGTCGAGTTTGTCCTACATCTAGCAAATAATACGCAAACACATTTTTTGCCTTATGATCATAATAAAATAATTTGTTATCAAACTTAATAACCGATTTAAAAGAAGGAGCGCCGCCTCCAGTAGCCCCGCTCCTTTTAAAATTAAGCGCATCAGCTGGATTTCCGGTAAAACATACCGAATAATCATTTGTAAACACCACCAAAGAATTGTTAAAATAAACAATAGCACTAACATCTCTATCAAATTCTTGATATGCTGGCGATGTTAAAACCTCTTCATTACTTGATACCCAATCAAATATATTTGCTTGAGCAGACCAATGTACTCTATTTTTACAAAAAGTAACTAATCTGCCATCTTGTACTTCTAAGCCCAAACCTCTGATTGCTCTATTTTCTGCATCGGTAGCATTTAAAAATTTAATTCTTTCTGAAGCAACTATTTGGTTCATACAAATTGCAACATAATCATCAATTCCGTTGGTGAAGACAAACCAGTCATCAAATCCTTGTGCAATAGTAATACCATTACAAATATTGTTTTTTGAAAGTTCTACATTAAGTAAGTCTAATTTATCTTTTGAAATATCAAAACAATATAAATATCCTTTTTCGTCATCAACTGCGTAAATAAACCAATATGAAACTCCCGATTGCACACTTTCAAATTGCCCGATAATTTTTTTACCTATATCTTTTATACATTTATTACCTTTCATTGTATAAAGTCCTATATTAGAACTGTCTTGTGTATTTTTAAGTTCCACATTTTGGCAAGATATCGCAGAAACTATTCCTTTTGATGTTAAATCACAAATCGGATTTGTTTTTCTTATACCTCTAAAATTTCGGATAAAAAAATTTTGCATATTTCCTCCTATTATTAAACAACAATTCTTGGTTCCAAATTAACTCCGGTTAATTGAATTAACGCTTTATATGCTTCTAAAAATTCTTTTTGATAAGGAGCATAATTTTCATCTTTTGCATCTGCAATTAAATATTCCATTGCTTTGGTGTTTAAGCAGTGTAAATATAAATCTTCAATTGTTTTATCATCAGGTAAATTTAATACATCGTCCATATCGGATAAATTTATTTTTAATTCACCAATATTAGATTTTGCCTTATAATTTGTAACATAACGCATTAAAATTATATATGGTTTATCTGGTGTTGGATAAAACTGTATCTGTGCTCCTTTATCGCCAAATTCCACCCAATATTTTGTTGGCAAGCCTTGTTTTTCTAACGATAAAAAATCTGCTTGCTTAGGGCTAATTTGTTCCAAATAAGTATGTGAACCTTCTATCCAAATTTCCAACAAATTACCTTTAGGTGCAACAATTGCTTTTTGCCCTTTATTTATACTAAAAGCCTCTTTTTTAATTTTAAACGGAAAATCATTTAAGGACCAAATATAAGAATTTGCTTGCGCAATTGCTAATTTTACCGATTTTTGAACTTCTGCAAATGAAACCGGATCTGTATCAATAATTGACCAACGTAAATTAGAAATATCACGTATAATATCAAAATATGTTTTCATTTTATTTCCTCCGATTAATTTTTACGTTCAAAAATAAAACCATTATCCGCAATTTTTTTATTTCCTCTTAACGCTTTGGCTTTTCCGTTAACGCTTAACATTTCATAAGCCATTTTGCCATTAACCAAATTTGAACCGCACCCAATTTTAGACACATTCCACACTACGTTTGATGCAAAAACATCTTTTTGAATATATTGTTTGGGTGTCTGTTTAACTCTACCTAAAATTTTATCTTCAATTTCTGTCATTTTATTATTTCCTTTCAATAAAAAACACCATTAATAACGTTGATTTTTTCAATACAGCACAATGCTTGGAATAATCAAATTTTCTGTTGGTATCATTTTTGCAAAAATTTTAACACTTTTATCCA
>JAZRHJ010000005.1:0-2565 GCA_045644695.1 Alphaproteobacteria bacterium
ATATATGTTAGTTCCAATTAAATCTGTTCTATCCATGTGTATATCCCTTTATTCACTTAATGTTATTTGTTAAAAATATTTAACAATAAATATACAACTCTTACAAATATCTATACTAAGTATATTAGTACAATAAAGATATAAAAATCAATACATTTACACGTTTTATATTTCTCAACCAATATCATTGTTTTACCCAATACTTACCATGCAATTAATGTTCTTTTATGTGTCCGTTGATTACGACAAGTTCATTTCGACGATATAATGCCTGTAAATTGCGTTTTAGTTTAATTATTTCTTCTATTTCTTTTATGCTTTTATAAATATTACTATTAACTATTTTTATCTTTTTATTCTGTATTGTTTGCGTTGTTTTTACTTCTTTTAAAGTGAAAAAATCTATTACCATAACAAAATATTCCTTTACTTGATTACATAAAAAAATCAGTTTCCTCATCAACCATATCTAAAGCAATAAGTTCTTCCTCTTTTTTAAGCGCATCTATAATCTCTTTGGCTTCTTTGACCGTAAATTTCATATCTGATGAATATACTCTCCAGGCACCATTTACTTTTATAACATCATAAGTCTTACCCTTGTGTACAAATTTCATATTATTTCTCCTATGTTATGTTTGATTATAAGGTTATGATAGATACATTTTATAAAAATGTCTATTGTTAATAAAAAACAAATGTCATAATTTGACACCATCTTAATATTTTCTAAATCATATACATAATAAAATTATCAAAAAGGGAGGTTTGTTATGTTTTATCAGAAGACACAAAAGTTACTTGAATTAGCACTTTGGATGCAAAGTAGTGAAGATGGAATATCTATCACAGATATTATGGAAAGATATACTGTATCCAAAAGAACGGCTATTCGTATGAAAGATATGGTTAAGGTTCAGTTTCCGCAAATTCAAGAAATATCCGGTGCATATAATACTAAAAAATGGTATATTCCTCGTGAAACCTTAAGCAATTACATTGCTTTTTCTTTAAATGAAATAAATGCGTTACAGAATGCCATAAAACTAATGAAGTCAAAACTTCCAGAAGATGTAGAAGCTTTAGAAAATGTTATGTATAAAATCAAAGCTTCAATGAATGCTGATGCTCTTAATCGTATTGAACCGGATGCCGAAGCTTTACTTGAAGCTGAAGGTTATGCTCTTCGTCCCGGACCAAAGATTAAAACAAATAAAGAGTTTATGGAAAAACTTAGAAATGCAGTAATTGCTTGTAAGGTAATAAAAATTAAATATCAATCTAAAACAAAGAATGAATGGAGAACAGTATATCCTTATGGGTTTCTTTATGGTAATAAACATTATTTAATTGCTTGGCATACTAAAAGAAAAGTAATGTGTCATTTTGATTTAAATAATATTCAAGATATAGAAGTATTAAATGAATATTTTACTCGTGACACAAGTTTTTCATTAGAAGAGTTTTCCAAACAATCATTTGGAGTGTATCAAGAAGAACCTTTTGATGTAGAATGGTTATTTGACAATATTGTTGCTTCAGAGGCTTCAAAATATACTTTCCACCCGACACAAACAACTTGTTTTAATGATGATGGTAGTTTAACCGTTAAGTTTCGTGCAGGTGGTGCAAGAGAAATGGATTGGCATCTTTATACATGGGGTAATCATGTAAAAGTTATTGAACCTAAAGATTTTGATGAACGAAAAATCTGGAAAGATTATTAAATCCTCTCCAAAATCATATACTAGGCAAAAAATAATTTATTATTTACTTTTTAAGTATAGTTTTATAAAGTGTAGTAAATTAACATCACAAATATCAGGCTCAAATTTATGACCACAAAGGAGTTATCATGAAAAAAATTTTATATTGTTTTACTGCCTTACTGTCAATTAATAGCGCACAAGCACAAATGAACGAAATGATTGGTGTTTTAGGTGTAAGCGGAGCAATAAACCATAATGCATATAACAATGTAGGACAAATGCACGGTGCTATGTCTCGTATGCAATTACAACAAGATATTACTATCTTGGTTAATGAAATTCAAACCACATTCATGCCCGATTATATGAATCTTGATGTATCGTTATTAAATTTCAGAGGTTTTAGAGGTATTCAATGGGATGTTATCCCCGTTTCATCAGCCGAATTTTATATAGAATTACACAATATAGATGCTTCATCATGTATGCTTGTAAAAAATAATCCGTGGGGCGCAAATCGTGTTGAAATTAATAATGGGAAAGATTGTCAAAATTTGAACAACTCTATAAAATTATATTTTTAACGGCTTATAACAAAATACCCACACATTACTGCATGGGTATTTTGTTATACATTAATTAGATTTAGTTCTATCGGTTAAAAAGCAAAGCACTTTAGATAGTAAAAACACTGCCAAAATACCGCCTAAAGCCCAATAAATTCCATAAGAGCACCCCGATAAAAAAGCGAAAAAGCCTGCCATAAATTGCAACAACAGACGTAGTTCATATCTGTCATCATCTTCTTCGCCATCTGAATCGTATATCAGTTTGAAGTCGGAGGCCAAGCGGTCTT
>JAZRHJ010000006.1:0-7528 GCA_045644695.1 Alphaproteobacteria bacterium
TAAATCCCTATTCGGATACATATGATAAAATTTCGTTTGTATACCCTTGATTTTAAAGTAAAAAAACTTAAATATATCTCATAACAACAAAAGTAAGAATATGAGTGAGAATAGAAATTTAGTGGTAATAAACCACAAAAGCAATCTTCCTGCCATAATTGATGATGGCGGGCTCTATTCGTATTTAGAACAAATTAAGAAATTTCCGGTTTTAACACACGAGCAAGAAATGCAATTGATTAACGAGTTTAAGCAAAAAGGAAATTTAGAATCTGCACAGAAACTCATTACATCACATTTAAGATTAGCGGCTAAAATTGCCCTAACCTATAAACGATACGGCCTTCCGATGTCAGATATTATATCTGAAGCAAATTTAGGTTTAATGCAAGCAGTTAAAAAATTTGATGAAACTAAAAAAGTTCGTTTAGCAACTTATGCTATTTGGTGGATAAAAGCTGCCATTCATGATTATATATTACGTTCCTGGTCTTTGGTAAAAATAGGAACTGTTGCCGCCCAGAAGAAATTATTTTACAATTTAAGCAAAATTAAAGCACGTTTAGGAATATACGAAAATAAAGAGTTAGAGCCAAAAATTGTCAAAGAAATTGCTAAAGAACTGGTTGTAGAAGAACAAGACGTAATTGAAATGAACCGACGCATAGGGGGTGACAGTTCATTAAATGTTTGCGTATATAATGACGAAGATGAAGCAAAAGAAAAGATAGATTTTTTACCCGATGCAAGCCAAAATATAGAATCTTGCATTGCTAATAAACAAGAAAATGCTTATAAGCATAAAATCTTACAACAAGCATTAAAAGTATTAAATGAAAGAGAATTACACATAGTTAAACTGCGTATGTTAACAGATGAACCGGTTACATTAGATGACATAGGTGCCGAACTTAACATTAGCCGAGAACGCGTGCGTCAAATCGAAAAACGCGCCTTTGAAAAATTATCGCAAGAAGTAAAATCAAAAATGGCGGCATAAAATTATGGAACTCAATATATACCAAAGAACTATTAAAGAACTGGTTGAAGCAAAAATACCCTCACCTCGTTTAGAAGCCAGAATATTAATTTCTCGTGCTTCCGATATTGATACAAATGATGTGACAGATGCAACATCATTAAATAATATGCAACTAAAAAAATTAGAAAATATGCTCATCGAGCGCAAAAAACATAAACCGTTAGATAAAATAATAGGCATTAAGGGGTTCTTTTGTAATGATTTTATAACTTCGGAAGATGTTTTATCACCGCGCCCCGATACCGAAGTTTTGGTTGAAGAAGCCATAAAAATAATAAAAGAAAATAATTTCAAAAAATTGCTAGATTTAGGTACAGGCTCTGGATGTATAGTTCTGTCCATTTTAGAACAATGCAAAGATGTATTGGCAACAGCTGTTGATGCGTCTGACAAAGCGCTTACTATCGCAAAAACAAATGCTAATAGGTTAAATTTGACTGATAAATGCAAATTTATAAAAGCCAATTGGTTTGATACAAATTTTTCAAACAAAATAGAAAATAAATACGATATAATCGTCAGTAATCCGCCATATATCCCTACCGATGATATAAAAACACTTGAACCCGAAGTTAAAAATTTTGATCCCATGCTTGCTTTAGATGGTGGAGCAGACGGACTTGACAGTTATAAACAAATTGCAGTCGTAACAAAAGAAAAAATATCCAATAAAGGATACGTCTTAATTGAAGCCGGTATAAACCAAGAAAAAGAAATCATCAACATTTTCAAAAACCAAGGTTTTACCCACATTTCAAGCATAAACGATCTAAATTCCATTCCTCGATGCATTGTATTTAAGTATTAGTATAAATATAAAAAATCTTAAAATAAATTTTAAATCAACATATAAAAAAAATTCATTAATTAAAATATCTAATATCACACTCATATTAAATAATATATCCGGATAAACTTCAGCCAAACCATTTTCACATTAAATCCGCTAAACACATTTGCTGCATCTTAGTAATATATCAATTTTTACCTGTGTTTAATATTTTTTTCCATAATAGAATTAAATATAAACAAATAACACTTGAAAAATAACAAACTTTATGGTACAATGCGCACCATTGTGAAAGGATAATAAATGTCAGATATAGGCAAAAAAAACTACACTGTTCGAGAAACAGTTGAAATGACCAGATCACAAATCAGTGGAGTCATTGCTCAAATGGCTACGCGATGCGTTGGTGTCATAACCAAAGCCTATGAAGATAAAAAAATTGATGATGTTCAATATGAAACGTTAATGTCATATTTCAGCAATCCTGATACAATATATCGTCACACATATCGCGTAATTTACGATTTATTTAAGCAACCTGAAGCGACTTGCGCTATAGATTTAGAAACCGGTAAAGTTGAAAGAAATGAAAACGGACGCCCTATTGATTATGGTCTAAAAGCCGTAACCCCTTTTACCAATACACAACTTGTATATTACGATAAATTTCACAATCCCATACGTGTAATTTTCCCGATGATGAAAGAACCAAGTCGAGCCATTGAAAAACTACTATACGAATACGGAAAAGAATATAATCAAGATTTAGGAAAAATTTCTGCTTTAGCATTTGAAAATGAAGACAAAGAAGCGTATAGCCAAGCCCTGCAAACTCTCAACACCCCAACTTCAAAACTTCACGACATATTACGTTTAACCGTAACGTGCAAATATAAGACCGATCTTGAAAGAGCATGTAATATTTTTCAAAAAAATCGCACAATATACACCCAAGATACGCCAGAGTCTCAAAAGACAGTATTACTTGAAGAAAAAAGAATAAAAAAAGAAGAACCTTATTTTATCATAAATGAAGAAAAGCGCAATCGCTTTAAAGGTAAAATAAAAGATAATAATAAAATGTACTACGATATAAAGATAGTACTGCATATACCTGATGAAAATGGCACAATTCGTGATGTCGAAATACAATTTAAAATACACACCTTATTTTTTGCCGATATTCGAACTCATAAATTATACGAAGAAGTAAGAGATATTGAAAAAAGGCTGGAAAAAGAAGGTGCTAAAATGGATGCAAAAGAAAAAGCACAAGCAAATGCCCGAAAGAAAATTTTACTTAACAGAATAACGCAAATAAACAAAAATGCCATACATCAATATAATATGATGGTAGTCGATAAAATACGTCGCATTGAAGAAGACGGCTATATCCCAATTGGAGCCGAACCCGAGCATACAGACGGAACGTATCAATGGTGCCGCGAATTTCTATTTAACGAATATATGCCTGAATCGTTAGATGATTTTAAGGCAAATGAATCGTTTAATCCCAATGACGAACTAAATAAAATGTGTTTTATGCGCATGATTGGGAAATTAGAACCTGATTTTGACGAGTTTGCTCCTTCTGCATCTGAACAAATAGAACAAGCATACTCTTTATTAACACCAAGCGAAATTGAGCGCTATGAAAAAATATTTAATGTATCAAACAGATATTCGCAAATTATTCAAAATGCAATAAATAAAAAACGCATAGAAGATAATGGTTTCCCTTCACAAATATTAACAAACTTAAGAACCGGTTACTGAATATAAATATTTTGCTGTGCAAACAAAAGTTTGACATATTGCAAAATATAAAAAAAATGGTATATTGGCAAATATAACGTTAATAATATTATTTGGAGTAAAAATATGCCTAACAAACCAGAAGTTTGCATTTTGCCGGTTGCCGGTTTATCAACTAGAAATCTTCCTGCGACAAAAGTTTTGCATAAAGGTTTCTTAACCTTAAATAATTTACCTATAATTCAATATGCAATTAATGCTTGTAAAGAAATAGGTGTTAAAGAAATTGTTTTTATATATAGTGATCAATCTTGTAAACATCTTTTTGAAAAATATTACGCTCCCTACCCTTGGTTAGAAGAACATCTTGAGAAAAAAGGTAAATTAGACTTACTTAAAGCCGTAAAAGACATAATTCCTGACGGAATGAAATTTTCGTTTGCTGAACAAAAAGAGCCATTAGGAAATGGTCATGCAATTTTAATGGCAAAAGAAATTGTCGGCAAACGCGATTTTATTGTAATGTGGCCCGATGATATATACATTAATTTCCATGGTGAGGGAGTTTTAAAACAACTTGCCGATGTATATGAAGAAACGGGTGGCATGGTTGAAAATATTATGGAATTTCCCAAAGAAGAAATGGTCAGATATGGAGCCTTAATCGGGGCCGTAAGAGACGGACGTGTCGTACAGGCAAAAGGCTTAGTTGAAAAACCTAAATTAGAAGAAGTTCCTTCAAATTATGCCAGCATGGGGCCATACATTTTACCAAACATAATTATGGATATTTTGCCCGAAGTTAAAAACGGTTCCAATGGTGAAATAAATCTTACCGATGCGCTCAATTTGGCTGCTGAACGTGGTGTTCCCTTAACAGGCGTATTATGCCGTGGCTTAAGATTTGATTGTGGCACAAATGACGAATTGGCAAGAGCAAATTTAAAACTTTCATTAATGCTAAATCCAGAATTAAGAGCCTACGCAAAAGAATTGTTAGATACCATTTTAGTATAAACTAATAAAAAAGAAAGATAAAAGGCCAATGAAAAATAAACCCTTATCCGTTTACATTCATTGGCCTTTTTGTAAAAGCAAATGTCCATATTGCGATTTTTTCAAAAAAGTAAAAAAAGATATAAATCAAACAGATATCATAAATTCTTACATTAACGAATTAACTTATTATCACTCAATTTTACCTAATCGAACAATACGCTCCATATTTTTTGGAGGCGGAACTCCATCATTAATTCAACCGCAAAATTTAACAAAAATAATTGAACATATATACAAGTTGTGGCCAACTGAATCTAAAATAGAAATTAGTTTAGAGGCGGACCCCAATTCTGAATATGAAAATATGTTTAAATTAATAAAACAAGCAGGAATCAATAGGTTATCCTTAGGAGTTCAGGCACTCAATAATGACGATTTAAAATTTTTAGGCAGAACTCACAATTTAGAACAAGCCATACATAGTATAGAACAAGTGTTAAAAAACTTCGATAACCATTCAATAGATTTAATATATGCAAGGCCAAACCAAAATATTAACATGTGGCAGCAAGAACTTGAAATGGCTACATCTTTTGGTTTAAAACACCTTTCTTTATATCAACTTACCATAGAAGAAGGCACCATATTTGCAAAAAAAGGCATCAAAGCGTTAGATGAAGAAACGGCAGCAAAAATGTATTCGGAAACCATCTGTTTTCTTAAAAATAAAAACTATTTTCAATACGAAGTTTCAAATTTTTCCAAACCGTCTTATCAGTCCACACACAATAAATGCTATTGGTTGGGTGATGAATATATCGGCATTGGAGAATCTGCACACGGACGCTTAAAAATAAATAATGAGCACTATGCCATCACACACCCGCACATTATGGAAAAACTAACCCCTATTGAACGTGCCGAAGAACTGGTTATAATGGGTTTAAGACTAAATGAAGGTATAAGCAAACAACACTTTGAACAAATATGTAATATAAATTTTAATAACTTCATCAATCAAAATAAAAAACAAGAACTGATAAAACTTGGTCTAATTGAAGAAAGCACCACCTACTTAAAAGCAACTCAAGATGGCTTTTTAGTCTTAAATAAAATTATAGAAGACTTGTGTTGTTAAACTATTCTGCTGCCGGAGTTTGGTTAGAACCGGTAACAGATGATGAAAGAGCAATTCTATGCTTATTATACAAAAAATAGTTTTTAGTTTTAGAAACTTTCAAATTACGGATAATAAAATAATAGCCTATAATTACCACAAAAGAAGCCCCTACCCAAGCGATTGGTCCGGCAAAAAACACACCTTTATAGTCGATAATTTTTGCTAAATATATAGCGGCAAAGGAACGCAAAATTAATTCAACACAACTTGCGGTTAACGGAATAATAGTTTTTCCAAGTCCTTGTAATGTATTACGAAATACAAAAATCATACCTAAAAAGAAATAAAAATTTGTACTGATACGCAAATACTCTTTGCCAATTTCAACAATAAGAGGATTTCTATTTTTAATAAACACGGCAATCATTTCACTGCCTACAAATCTTACTAACAAAGATATACAAATTGCAATAGTAAAAGAAGTTATAGCCGCAACTTTAACTCCTTTTCTAATTCTTGCAAGTTTACCCGCGCCCCAATTTTGAGCCGAATAAGTAGCCATTGCAATACCCAAAGCCAACAAAGGCTGTGTTGCCAGTTGTTCAATTCTTAACGCTGCCGTAAAAGCGGCAATAACATCGGGACCGAAAGAATTACACACACTTTGAATAATCATCAAACTTAAAGACAATACCGAAAATTGAATTGCCATCGGGATAGCAACAATTAAATGTTCTTTCATAAATTTTTTATCATAAATCCAATCAGTTTTTTTCAACCGCATAATAGGAAAATGTTTATACATATAAAACAAGCATAAAACAACAGCAATACTGACTGCACTTACAGTACCGAGCGCAGAGCCGACAACGCCCAATTTAAAATAATAAATCAATACAATGTTAAACATTACATTTAACACAGTTGAAAAAATCAAAAAATAAAGAGGTGTTTTACTGTCACCGACTGCTCTGATAAACCCCGATAACAAATTAAAAAATACAATCATAACCATACCGGCAGTTAAAACCGCCATAAATTTATAAGCATCATCTAATATAATATCAGGCACATTCATAATTTTTAAGAACGGATGCAAAAAACACAACAAGCAAACCATAATAAGTATACTTAAAAAAGTGCTTGCCATCACACAGTGCGTAATAGATTTACGCATTAAATCATAGTCTTTTGCGCCAAATTTTTGTGCGGTAATTACCGTTAACCCGCCTGTAAATCCAAATGAAATAAGCAAAAAAACAAAATAAAGCGGAGCCGTAGCGCCAACTGCAGCCAAAGCATTAACGCCAAGCAAACGCCCAACTATTAAAATATCGGATATATTGTAAAGTTGTTGAAACACGTTTCCTATAAGCAACGGCAGGCTAAACATTAATATTAATTTTGCGGGAGACCCCACTGTCATATTTTGCATTTTAAAAAATCCCTTCATAAAACAAGAGGAAAATATACCCCAAAAAATAAAATGTAAATAGTTATCTACATTTAAAAACCGATTTTAATGAATATATAAGCACTTGTTAACAATTAATAGGAGAAATAAAATGAGAAAAATTTTAATGCTAACCGTAAGTGCACTTTTAGCAAGCACCATCAATGTATCTGCCGGAAACCATAAAGGCGGTTTTCAAAACAACAATCAACAGCAAATGGTAACAGTAACAGAAATAGCCGAATTAAATGATGGCGATTATGTTGTTATGCAAGGAAACATTTTAGAAAAAACCGGTGACGATTCATATAATTTTAAAGACAATACAGGAACAATGATAGTCGAAATTGATGATGAAGATTGGGCCGG
>JAZRHJ010000007.1:0-1284 GCA_045644695.1 Alphaproteobacteria bacterium
AGGCGCAAACAACACAAACATATCGGTATGTAAGACATAATGAATTTCAAATTTTGGCAAAGAAGTAAACCCTTGCCAGCATTAGAAGTACGCGAAAAGACAGACACTTCTGATGTTGGTACGGGTTTTTTATCTTTGTTATATGGAAAGAGCAAAGATAATATTTACGACCCTGAACAGATAGCAGCAGTATTTAACGCACTAGAACAGATTTCAGGTTCAATAGCACAACTCCCGATTAACATTTATAATTATGATGGTGAATGTATTACGCACCCTCTTAAAGATATATTTTACGACAACGAGATAAGCAAATATAATATGCTAAAACAGTTGATTTGGGATTTATATTCAGAGGGCAACGGATATATTTACATTACCCGAAACAACATTGGCTCACCAATTAAATTAACTTATCTTAAACCGTCACAAGTTCAGGTTTATTATAATGAGAACAACTATGACAGTTTATATTATTATGCAAGTGGTATCATAATAGGTAAGATAGAGCCGATAAATATGATACACCTATACAAGCACGGTATTTTCAATAAAGAAAATAAGTCGAGTAAGTCATACGGCAACAAGTCAATGAATTTAGCACGCGAGACAGACAGTTCAGCGTATCAATATTTTCGTTCAGGTTGTAACGTTTCGGGTATCTTAAAATTTTTATCTTCTTCTACACCTCAGCAGAGAAACGAATTACTTGCAAGTTGGCAGACAAATGTAGGTAAGAACAGAAACGGTGTTGCGATAGTTCCAAATAATGTAGATTATATTAAGTTAGGTTCAGACGGCAGCACAGCACAATTACTTGAATCAAGACAATATAATTTACAGGAGATAGCGAGATATTTTAACATTTCGCCCATTATGTTGGGAGATTTATCGCACGCAAGTTACAGCACACTTGAAATGGTGATGACACAGTTCGTTACCGTCACATTACAACCCATTATAGTATTATTGGAAGAAGAATTAAACCGCAAACTTGTATCACGTTATGAATCAATACGTTTGAGTTTAGACGAGACATTTTTGATTAAGTACGATAAGAAGACAGAAGCAGAATATTATAAAGGTTTAGTTTCAAGCGGCATTTTGACGGTGAATGAAGCAAGACAGAAGTTAGGTTTTGCAACGATAGACGGCGCAGACAGATTGATTATTCCGTTTACAGATATCAATCAGAACACAATCAATGCAGACAAAAATTTATCTTCAAACGAAAATGAATAAAGAAGTACGTTCGGTTCAGACACCCATTGAGACAGAGAACAG
>JAZRHJ010000008.1:0-4157 GCA_045644695.1 Alphaproteobacteria bacterium
TTAAAATTACAAATAAATGCATGGAAAAAAAATTCGGTTTTAGATGCACTTTCGCTATTGTATCAATGCGAAAAAGATTGTAAAACCACAAATTTTCCCGCTTCCGAAATATTAAGTTATACAATTATGCAACTTTGCGGAGCATCTAAAAAATTAAGACGATAGTTATACTTTAAGTAAAGAAAAGCATTCTACACCGTCAGGCAATGAGTGCTTACCATTCAATTCGGTAAGTTCGACAACAAATGCAAATGCTTTAGTATTGGCGCCAAGTTTATTTACGAGCAAATGCGCAGCATTTATAGTGCCGCCGGTTGCAAGCAAATCGTCAATAATTATAACGTTTTTATTTTTTTCAATAGCATCTTTATGAATTTCTAACACATCTTTGCCATATTCCAGACCATATTCAATTTTTTCAACCGGAGCAGGTAACTTTCCTGGTTTTCTGACAATTACCAATCCGCATCCCAATTTGTAAGCAAGTGGTGCACCAAATAAATATCCTCTCGATTCGACAGCGACAACATAGTCTATTTTATAATCTTTAAATTTATCATAAAACAAGTCTATAACTTCACTAAAAGCATTTTTATCTTTTAATAACGTTGTAATATCCTGAAACATAATTCCCGGTTTTGGAAAATTTGGCACAACACGAATTTTATTTTGAAACATTGTCATTTTTCTATCTCCCCGATTATTTTTTACGAAAATATATCACATATATTAAAATTTTTAAAAAATAAATGTTGCATTTTAAAAAAAATATGTTTATAAGGTTCTCTAGATTATGCGCTTGTGGCGGAACAGGTAGACGCTGCAGACTTAAAATCTGTTGGGAGCAATCCCGTGCCGGTTCGATTCCGGCCTAGCGCACCAATAAGAAAACCAAGGCTTTCATTAAAAAATATAAAAGCCTTGGTTTTATTTTAAATATCTGCAAATTTACATTTGTACCACTATAGTCCCACTTTTTTAAATTATTATTAGTTACGACTAATGATTATTTTTACATAAATGAACAATAACCATTTAACCCCAAAGTCATGTTCTTCATAAGGGGCATTGTTTTTATTAAAGTTATTATATGTCTGTACCTTATGTACAACATCAGACAATTCTTCTGAAGATAAAATCAATATATTTTTTGTTAAAACTACATTACCACCACATCAACTATAAAAATAATTGACTACATTTGTTTTCCGCATTACACTGCGAAACAAACATAAACAATTATATATCCCTACAAATATGCTGAGTTTTACATTTATGGAAAATCAGTTTATAAAAAATGAAACATTAATAACAGATTTAACAGGAACACAAAATGGCCGCCTTTTAAATTTTTGTAGTTTTTTTATTTGGTGCGATATTTTACTATCCCTATTCACCTCTATTGCTATATATAAGGAATAAAACAACAACCAAAGGAATAAATATGCAAAAAATATACCTTATTCGTCACGGACAAACCTATTTTAATATTGAAGGAAGAATTGCCGGACAAATTGAAACAAATTTAACCGAAATAGGAAAAAAACAAGCCTTAGATTGCGCCCTTAATTTAAAAAACAATAATGTTAAATTTGATGCTATTTTATGCTCAACATTACAACGTGCCAAAGATACAGCATCAATTATTGCCAGTATTATTCCTTCCCCTATTGTTGAAAATGATGATTGTAAAGAATTTTCAAACGGAATTTTTGAAGGTATTAAAGCAGAAGATTTACAAAAAAAGGTTTTCAATCCTCCTTATGAGACATCGTGTTTTAAATTTGAAAACGGCACAGATTTATGGGCAGCATATTCTTCTTTTGACCCTAAATACGATACAATTTCATATCCAGAAGGCGAAACAAAAGCACATGCTCGCAATCGTTTTATGAATGCAATTGAAAATTATATAAAAGAAAATCCTGATATTCAAAATTTAGCAGTAGTAGCACATGGTGCAGTGATTCGCTTTTTACTTTCAAAAGTTTGCCCCGAAACACTAAAAGAAAAAATTAAAAATGCAGAAACCAGAATAATTTACTATGATAGCAAAAAAGGATTTTTTGTTTAATTTAAAATTTTGATAAGTTAAAACTTGACAACAATTTATAAAAAAAATAAAATTTTAACAAATAGAATTATTTATAATCTTATTAAGAACCTCACGACAAGGCGTGAGCAATTTAGCGTGTATGGATAATGAATTAAAATTATTGTTTTCTGATGCTCGTAAAGATTATTCGAGCGCGCTCAACCTTTTGGCTATACTAAATTTATACTCCTCAACCATTGAGGACGTTATGTATGGCTATATGATTGCCAATGATTGGAATGAGCGGTGTAAAAATCCCGATTTTTCCGGTAACGATTCTTTGTTTGGTTCAAAAACTATAAGTATAACCAAAACAGAAGCGCAACCGCTATCGGAAATATTTGAAGACTATGCTTCTCGTTTAGCGGAAATATTAAAAACACATCGTCTTCAAGTTGAAGATGTTTTTCAAAATCTTATTATGTTCGGATACCCATATCCCGGCATAGAACATCTACCTCAAGAGTTGTATTATCGCTCTTTGCGCCTTACTGCAAAACTCTATGAAAACGATTTAGGGGATACATACCCAAATCAAATATTAGATAGAGAAAACGTACCAGCGCTTAACTAAGCGGTAAATCGGTTAAAGCAAAAGCAGGGCTAGCCTAAAAGTTAGCACTGCTTTTGCTTTAATAATATTTTTCAAATTTGGCAAATAAAAACATTATCTGTTTTACATATTTATTTTAATTTATGTGTTTTCAAAAAATTTTTCACCGGTAACATTAAATTTTCAGGTATTTTATCTATATCAAACCATTGCCATTTTAAACATTTAGACGGCTCTTTAAGTTCTATATTGCCATCATATTTTTTACAAAAAACATGTAAGGTAATATAGTGCTTATCAATATCTTTATAAAAGTCGTTAGTAACACCTTTCAATATAATATCTTCAAATAAAATATCCAAATTAGTTTCTTCTTTCACTTCTCTTGTCGCTGCTTGTTCAAAAGTCTCACCAAACTCTATATGCCCGCCGGGCGGACACCATGTATTAGCGTCATGAGAACCAATACGCAAACCCAATAGCAATTGATTATTACTGTTAAAGATATATACCCCTATTCCTACTCTGATAATTTTTTCCATATAATATCCATATGCTCAAAATTAAAATATATTTTTAGTATACAACCTTATTTAAGTACAACCCCGAAGCAGGCGCCGTAACTCCGGCATTGCTTCTTTTCTTGCTCTCTAAAATTGTTTTAACATCTTCAGGCTTTAAATGTCCGTCACCCACCATTTTTAATGTACCTACCATATTTCTAACTTGGTGATATAAAAAAGATTTTGCCTCAACAATAAAATCTATCTCATCATCAAAAACTTTTATATCTAACCTATCTAATGTTTTCATAGGCGAAAGGGCCTGACATCCGGCACCTCTGAATGCACTAAAATCATGATGCCCCAAAAGATATTTGGCACCTTCTCTCATTAAACTAACATCTAAAGGAAAAGGAACCCACCAAACCCTATTTTCTAACAAAATAGGTCTTGCTCGCCTGTTTAAAATTTTATATATATAACCTCTGCCTTTAGCCTTAAATCTGGCATGAAAATCATCATCGACAGGCTCAACATCAAGCACCGATACCGGAGCACCCATATCTCTTAAATGCGCATTAAATGCCTCTCGCAATCTAAAAAGTTCCATTTTTGTATCTAAATCAAAATGGGCAACCTGTGCCGTTGCATGAACACCTGCATCGGTCCTGCCAGCAGCGAGAACTTCCGTTTGTTGATGCGAAAAAGCAAACAAAGCCGTTTCTAAATATTCTTGAACACTTGGCCCTTCTTGCTGTTTTTGCCAACCCACCAAGTTAGTACCGTCATATTCTATGGTAATTTTATATCTTGTCATAAGATGTATATGTAACGAATTTTTTTACTTCTTGCAACAACTTTATTACAAAATAAAATTTTGATTTTTGCCTTAATCTAATAATTCCATAGTGCTTTTTTGCAACTCTTTTATTCTGTCATAGTCTTTAACACGATTCGTTTGCTCATAAATATGCAAAAGTCGCTCACAAATTTCTAACGTATTTTT
>JAZRHJ010000009.1:0-2958 GCA_045644695.1 Alphaproteobacteria bacterium
CACTTGAAATCATACCCAATGCTCTTGCATCTGTCTGGTTAATAGATAAGTATACCGAAATTGGTCTAAATTCACCAGTTATAGGGTCTTTCATACCTCTCAAGTCTTTAAAGTGTAAATCTGAAAAACTTGTTCTTGCCACAACCGCTGAGTTTTTAAAGATGTTAATTCCGGCAAATGCGGTGGAAATAACAGAACCGCGCTCTTTATCAGGCATAGCCGATAAAGCACTCAACTCAGTGTAGCAACGTTGCGAATAGCCGTATCTGCGTGCTTCTTCTACGGCTTCATCCAACAAGTCGTGCATAGGGTCTGCCATTGCAGCCATTTGGTCACCTTCGGCAATTCTGCGCTTAATTTCTTGCGCTTGTTTAATTTGAGCTTCGGTTAACCATTCCAAAATCATAGCAATACAGGCTTCGCGCCCTATCCACTTCTCAGGTAATAAATTCCATGTACCAATAGGTAAATAATTATCAATTGTCATTGTGCCGTTTTTCATATCTGCAATTGCTTTAGGAACTAACGGATCACGCATATCACGATAATAACCTTCTAAAACTTTTTTATCTTCTTCATCTAATTTACCTTCATAAATGCGACCGATAAAATAGTCATTAGCGCGAGCACGTTCACATTTTGACGTAATAAAGTGAATAAATCCGTTTAATGCAGCACGACCTGTTTGTGACCAGTGCGGATCGGCGCCACCTTTCGGATCTTCAACCAAAATATTACAAATTGAGTCAACGTACATATCCCTATCAGGACCTATTTCAGGCACTGCATTTGGCGCTAACGGATTCCAACTTGGATAATATATACCTTCTGCCGGATTATCTTCTGCACCCCAGTTAATGATAAACACAGGTCCTACCTTTGCCCTTGCGCCTGACGTTTTGTAGCACAATTCAGGTTTAGGGTCGTTAATAATTAAACTCATTCCTTTTGCATGGAAAATGGTAGGCATAACTACGCCAACCGTTTTACCAGTTCCCGGAGGTGCACAACACAATGTAGAAAGAGTTTCTTTTAACAACAGTAGTCTGCCGTTAAATTTTCCGACAACTTGGCAAAATCCGTCAAAGCCCAGAAGTTCCATTCGATTAATATCGCGTAAAGTCGCAATTCTAGCCGAACCATGAACGTTTGACTGAAAACGGTACGGACATGTTACCAACCCCGTAATTATGCTTACGGGCAACGATAAAAATGGTAAAATAGGTAACCAACGTCCTAATGAGAATTCGCTTCCGGCAGATAGCTTTTGCATCCAACTATAATATTGACCGACTAAAAATGACGGATTTGTTGTTGCCGCTTTTAAAAATGCCTTAACCATACCAATGGTTTTTTGCGATATACCCTTTTCAATTAAAAATGCTAAAGGTAAGGAAAAGACCGTTAACACAAGTGTAATAACTATCGTAATTAACATTGTCATAGCCATCCACTTGACCGCGTTGTCATATTCTTCCCACTCTGTGCCTCTATCTTTTAATACCATGACCGTACCTCTTATAATTTATATTATGCATTGTTTCTCAATAATTTTTTAAGAGAATTTAACTCATCACCACTGAGTTTACCATCTGCTTCTTCTACCGTCTTTGAGAATAATTTAATTTCTTTCGGACTACCTCTGTTAATGCGAGTTACTTCAACCTCTGTTTCATCCCAAATTTCAAACATATCCTCTGCGTTAATAATATTTCCCATCTGAATAATTACAAACGGTTTAATTTCCATATCAAAATCAGAGCCATCAAGTTTTATTGACAAGGCTTTTGCTGCCAACGATGCCTTTCTGACCGGCGAAATTCGATGACTGCTTTCAGAAAACCACAACGGCTCTTCATTATTGAAACGTTCCTCATCAGCCAACCAATCACCCGTTTCTTTATCAACCAAACATAAACAAATTTGGTTTTCTGATACAGCCAGAAAATCGATTATAGTATTTTTTACAGTAACCCCTGTAATTATGTCGTAGCCTTTTTGAGTTAAAACATCAACTATCGGATTGGCCGGTCTGTTTTTTTCGACATTTTGAGCATTTTCTTTAATTTTTTTATCATTGCGCACGAAAATGTTTTCATCTTGCGAATGCTTTTTAGATTCTTTTCTGTCTTTATTATCACCATCATTACGACGTAAATTATTTCTGTCTTCAGTTTTTAGGCTTCGTTCTTTTCTTTCATCTCTTGAAGTTTTATCATCTCGCCTACTCGATTTATACTCAACTTCATCTTCATCATCAAACTTACGTGATGAATAAGTATCTTCATTGTTCTTTTTGCGTTTTTTAGGCTCTAAAGAATCATGAAACATATCTTCATCATCTGAATATTTTTCTTTAGATTTTTTCTTATTATCTTTTTTATCATCAATTTTAAATATATCAGATTTTTCAAATGCATCAAAATCTAAATCGAAATCATCATCTTCGTTATCAAGATTGAACAATGAGTGACTGAAAGTTTCTCTTGCGGTTACTACTTTTTCTTTCAAAGCATTATTGGGTAATGCCGGTGCATAGGTTGGAACAGCCGGCTTAGAAGCCATTGAAACCGCCGGCTTTGGTGTAGCAGGTTTATCATTTTCGTTATAATCTCTTATCGGAGATCTGTGTCCGGTGGGTCTTATTTCTTTATATGATTTTTTCTTAGCAATAACCGGTGTTTTGGTAATACTCGGTTTTATAGCATCTGCATTACCACGAATCAACTCTATCGGCAACATTATCATTTTATGTAATAGTTTTTCCCACGCAATCACACTAATTGCTATCCAACCGGTTAACCATAGCGGAATAAAAGAAATTATAATTAAAATGAATGCCCATTCTTTAGGTGTATCAATTACCCAACCTGATTGCCATAAATTCCATGCATATACCCAATGTAACGGCCAAAACATATCAAAGCGCCAATTTTCGAGCATAATAACCCTTACACC
>JAZRHJ010000010.1:0-2450 GCA_045644695.1 Alphaproteobacteria bacterium
CATGGCTACGATCCGACTTCTAAATGAGCATGTGCATAGTGCGTGTAAAAAAATGAGGCAGTGGGATGGATTTTGCTCAGAAATTGAAGTTATATTAAGAACTAAAGATTTTAAACAAATTAGTATTGGTGCAAAATTTCAAAATCCGACAAATTCAGATTTTGAAATAAGAAAACAGGCACAATTAAATTTGAAAACATTATATAGGCATGCTTTGATGTATCGAAGCGTCGGTGTTGTGCTAAAAAACATAACCTATAATCCGTATACGCAAAAATCGTTATTTGATAATATAAAGCCTGTAGATGATAAATTATCTCGTATTATTGATGATTTGGAAAATAAATTTGGTCAGGGAATTATAAAAACAGGTATGTAAAATGTTTTTTTAATATCTTTTGTTTTGCTGTAAAAAAAACCGCCGATTTTCTGTCGGCGGTAAGTGTATATGAAGTTTTGCTATGATGGTCTACTATTATCGTTATTTTCATTAATCTTAGGATGCTTAGCAGATAAATTAATACCCTCGTGTGCCTTTAATGCAACGATGTTCTCTTTCATATAACGCATACCTACGCTCATAGACTTTTGGCGTAACTTTTGCGCTTTTTTAAGTTTAACCTCGTTAACCATTGCTATCATCCCTCAGATAATTTTTTACTATAGCCTTAATTTATCATAAAAACACACTATTGTCAAGAAAATGTAACAAAATTTTTACAAAATTTTTACGAACGGGCAAAATGTTTTTTTGTTATTTTCCTAAACATCCTTGAGTTTCGTTTGCATAATATACATAGTGCTTATAATATTCTTCCAAATTTTTAGCAACATAGTAGTTAACCGTGCCTTTAGGATATTCTCCTTTGCTGTTTGGAGTTCCTGCCGGAATACCTGTTAAAATTTCGATTCCGTCATCAACCGTATCAACAGCATAAATGTGGAACATATTATTTTCGACCATCTCAATAATCTCTTCTTTGAGCATCAAATTGCTAACGTTTGTTCTTGGTATAATTACGCCTTGTTTACCAGTTAGTCCGTTATATTTACATACTTCATAGAAACCTTCAATTTTTTCGTTTACACCGCCAATCGGTTGAATTTCGCCAAACTGATTTATTGAACCGGTGACGGCAATACTTTGTTTAATAGGCAATTCTGAAATTGCAGAAAGCAAGCAATAATATTCTGTCGATGATGCACTGTCTCCATCTACTCCGCCGTATGATTGTTCAAATACAATAGATGCCGAAAGTGATAACGGTTTACGTTTAGCGAATCGGTTAGACAGTAAGGCCTGTAAAATTAAAACACCTTTTGTATGTATAGGGCCGCTCATTTCTATTTCGCGTTCAATATTAACAAATTCTCCTCTGCCCATGCGAACTTGAGTGGTAATGCGAGCAGGCTTTCCAAACGAATTGCGAGAAAAGTTATATACAACCAATCCGTTTATTTGACCAACTCGTTCTCCCACAACATCCATTAAAATTGTACCTTTATCAATTTGTTCAAGCATCGCTTTATTTATTCGGTCACTTCTGTATATTTGCTGTGAAATTGCTTGTATAATATGATTTTTTCCAATTTGTTTGGCATTTGATTTTCTGGCCCAATAATCGGCTTCACGCAATAAATCGCCAATAGAAGCAATGTGTGCGGTTAATTTTTCCGAATCGTCGGCAAGTCTTGATGAATATTCAATTACTTTGGCAACCGCTTGTTTATTTAATGACCTTATTTTTTTCTTTTTTGATAAAGAACCTATGAGTTTTGCATATTCAATTTCGTTTTCATCTGTTCTATCCATTATGATGCCAAAATCGGCGACAACTTTAAAGTAGTCAGAAAAATCAGGATCACGTTCGGATAACAAATCGTACAATTCTTCATCACCGGTTAAAATTACTTTTACATCTAACGGAATAGGTTCTGGATCAAGAGAAATGGTTGTGAAACTTGTTTCATCACCGGGAGATTCAATTTTTATGGATTTTGATGCTAATGCTCTTTTTAAGGAATCCCAAGCATATGGTTGTATCAACAATTTTCTTGCATCAATTAATAAGAAGCCACCATTCGCTTGGTGTAGGGCTCCAGCCTTAATAAGCGTAAAGTCGGTTAATAGGGCGCCATATTGTTGTACACGTTCAACTTTACCTACCAAATTTCCTTGTGTCGGGTGGTCTAATAATATGATAGGGGCTCCGCTGTCAGGTGAGTTCTTAACAATTACATTTACCTTAAATTTAGCGAATTTATCCTCTTCATTTTTATTCATACGACTTAATAATTGAGTTAACGGGTCTTCCTCGCTACCTAATGAAGGGGCTTGTTGCTCGGGCATAAATTCATCAATGCAATCGAGAATATTTTTTTGTATAGCTTTTAAAAAGTCTACTGCTCCCTTAAATTGTTTATATTCTTGTTTTAGATTATCAATAGGG
>JAZRHJ010000011.1:0-3582 GCA_045644695.1 Alphaproteobacteria bacterium
AGGTATTGAACAATCTAAAAATTTGATGACTGTCAGATTAGCACAAGATATAGGTATGGATAAAGTGGTTGAGATGACAAAAAGAGTTGGTATTAATGATAATTTGCCCAAGTTCTTATCTTCATCATTAGGAGCAGCAGATGCCAGATTGATTGACATGACATCTGCTTATGCAATTTTTGCAAACGGAGGTAAAAAAGTTATTCCTTATTTGATTGAACGAATACAAGACAGAAATGGAAAAAGCATATATAAGTATGATACCTATAATTGTACGGAATGTAATGTTAAAAAGTGGGATAATCAAAATCCGCCGATAAAGCCTGATGAAAGAGAACAAATTGTCGATCCTTTAACAGCATATCAAATGACATCAATATTGGAAGGCGTTACGATTAGGGGAACAGGTGCTAAACTGAGAAGCCTAAATAGACATTTGGCTGGAAAAACCGGTACAACCAATGATAATAAAGATGCTTGGTTTATAGGTTTCTCGCCTGATTTGGTTGTTGGTGTGTATGTGGGGTTTGACGAACCTGTAAGTTTGGGAAGGATAGAGACAGGCGCATCTGCTGCGTTACCGATTTTTCGTGAATTTATGAAAGAGGCACTAAAAGATGTACCAGATTCCGATTTCAGAATACCTCATGGAATTAAATTGGTAAGGATTAATCCTAAAACAGGTAAATTATATGAACCCGGTGATGAAACCGTAATAACCGAAGCCATTAAACCTGATTACAGTTTTGATACTAACAAGCAACGAGTTATCGGCGCATATGACGATAAAACATTAATGGTTATAGATAATCAAGACGCATATTTACAAGTCGGTGAAGAATATTAGAGGTAAAAATGAAGGCAGAATTTGCAAATAAAATTGAAAAGATTAAGCAGTCATTAAATCTGCTGAGGAGGTCTCTTTGATTATGATAATGCTGTTTTAAGACTTGAGGAGTTAAATGTATTAAGTCAAGACCCTTTGTTGTGGGACGATTCTCAAAAAGCATTAAAAATAATGAGTGAAAAAAACGTTTTGGAAAGCGCGTTAAAATCTTATTACGAAATGAGTGAAAATCTTGCATCGTATGAAGAAATACTTATCATTTCGGAAGAAGATGATGAAATGCAAAACGAAATATTTTCTCTTTTGGAAATTTTAGAGAAACAAGTTTCAATAGCCGAATTGGAAGCGTTGCTATGTGGCGAGGCTGATGCTAATGATGCGTATTTGGAAATTCATGCGGGAAGCGGAGGAACAGAAGCACAAGATTGGGCGGAAATGCTTTTAAGAATGTATGTCCGTTGGGCAGAAAAAAAAGAATTTAAGGTAGAATATCAAGAAGAAACGCAAGGCGATGTTGCCGGAATAAAATCTGTTACCATTAAAATTATCGGGCATAATGCGTATGGGTGGTTAAAATCTGAAAGCGGGGTACATCGTTTGGTCAGAATTTCGCCGTTTGACAGTGCTGGCCGCCGTCATACCAGTTTTGCATCGGTTAATATATTTCCGGTTATTGACGACAGAATTGAAATTAATATAAACGAAGCCGATTGTCGAATTGATACATATAGAGCGTCAGGAGCCGGTGGTCAGCATATTAATAAAACAGATTCTGCTGTGAGAATTACGCACATACCTACCGGTATTGTTGTGCAAAGCCAAAATCAACGTTCTCAATTTCAAAATCGGGATAATGCGTGGAAAATGTTAAAGGCCCGATTATATGAATTAGAAATGAAAAAACGCGAAAATGCTGCAAATGAACAAAGAGATGCGCAAGGTGATAATGGATGGGGATATCAGATCCGTTCTTACGTTTTACAACCATATCGCATGGTAAAAGATTTGCGTACAGAGGTTGAATCTTCTGATACTAAAGGCGTATTAGACGGTGATATAGATATGTTTTTAGCAGCGGCGCTGTCAAATAAGGTCGGAAACAATGAAACTAATTAAAAATATTGTTGTTTTTTTGATTTTTTCATATGTTTTATTTTGCTTGAGTGTATACTTTAAGCCGGAAAAATTTTTCTATTATCCGTATAATTATCCGTCAAATGTAAAGAAAGTACAAGATGACGGTTTTAATGCAGAGGAAGTTACATATCATAAATATGACAATATAGATGCTAAGGGTTGGTTATATTTAAACAATTTACCTCTGAATAATAGCAAAATAGTATTATTTTTACACGGCAATTCTTATAATGTGGAAAAATATTACCATAAAACTATTCCTTTTGCAAAATCAGGATATTCTGTTTTTATACCCGAATATAGAGGTTTTGGCGGGCAGGGTAATAAAATTAGGCAAGAGTATTTAACCCAAGATGCACTTAATGCATTGTATTATCTGAATAGTTTAGGTTTTAAAAACAAAGATATCATTGTTTATGGTATGTCGTTAGGTACATATATGGCTTTACATACGGTTGTAAACGGACAAGAAAACGATATTTTTAATGCCTTAATATTAGAAGTTCCGTTTACTTCACTGTTTGATGTTGTAAAAATCCATACAACATATAAGGGTATTAATATCTTACCGCTTGATTTATTGGTAAAAGATAAATATAATAGCACAAATTTAATAACAAAAATTAAAACAAGGTTGTTAATAATGACAACAGAAAGTGATGAACTGATACCATATACGCAAGCACTTAATCTATATGAACAAGCGCCTGAACCGAAGCAAATAAAAATATATAAAGGTGCTGCTCATGATACACTTTATAATTTAGCAAATTATGAGTATATAATTCAATGGCTGGATAAATAATGAAGAAAGTTTCGGAAAAAGTATATTATATGCGTAAAACGGTAGACTATTTAGGAGTAGGTCTGCTACTTTTTCTGTTATATGCACTGTGGATTTTATATAAAGGGCCATTGTCGGTAGATTTTTTAAAACCTTACATTATACAAGCATTAAATTCGCAAAGCAACGAATATTCTATGAATATCGGTAAGGTAAATTTAGAACTCGTGCGTTCAATTCAACCGGTTAAAATTATTGCAAAAGATATAAATTTCAGAAAAAATGATGATAAATTTTCAATTAAGGCTCCAAGTTTGTCGCTTTCGTTTAGTATAAGGGCTTTATTAAAAGGTATTATTGCACCAAGTAGCGTAACGGTTGATAAGCCGAGTGTGGCAATTTTTACTACATATGGTGTTGAAAAAGAAAAAGTAAATGAAATAAATAGAAAAAAGACAGAATATTATATCGATTGGTATGAAGGGTTTTTAGAGCGCTTTAATTCTCAAGAGATGATATATCCAGAAAGCTTCATTAAAGATATTAAGGTCACTGATGCAAAGGTTGAATTTCATGAAGTAGATTTGGGAAGAAAACAAAGTTTTAAAGATGTTAATTTTAAATTTGAACGAAATTTTGCCGATTTAGATTTACATATCGAGGGTTTACTTGATAAATCAGATAGATTAATAACTCTTGAAATGGGGGGGATTTATAATATATCTGATAATAAATTAAAATTGGATTTTAATTTTTCTGATTTTGTTGTTTCTGATTTTTTATCTTCAAAAGATGATAACGGATTAAAAATAGA
>JAZRHJ010000012.1:0-1815 GCA_045644695.1 Alphaproteobacteria bacterium
GGAAAATCCTGATGAAGCAATTAAAAAAGCAATAAATGATAAAAATAAACAAAACGGTTTTTATTCAATAGGGACAACTCCCCGACAAATTACCGATTTATTGGGGTCATTGTGTGACTTAACAACAGGTTCCGGCGAAAAAGGAACGCCTGTGGTCTATATTAAGGGCTATTTTGATAACTATTTAACTCCAAATCCTAATAATTAAGGAGGTTAAAATGAGTTTGGAATTAAAAAAACGCTATCAAAAAATTGTATATACGCTAAAACATAAAATAGCATATTTGGCAGTTGAAAAACAATTAAGAGGTAAAAATACTTTAAGAGGTTTTTTACACGATATGGATAAACCGTTTTTATACATGAATTTATGGTTAAAACTTGAAAATATACAAAAAATTCATAGACAACGCAGTAAGCACCATGTAAGAAACAATTTATTAAAAACAAAAGAAGACTTGTTAGATACAATTATAGACTGGGAATGTGCACGCATCACCAAGCCTGATAAACCGCTTAATGCCTATGAAACATTAATGAAATTTTATCCCGATAAAAAGGACGATTTTTTGCCTCTTATCAGAGAATATTTACCGCATCAAATTATACAAGCGTGTCAAAAGCAACAGTTTGAAACAAAAACAAAGCATTTGCGTTTTGATAATTGCAAAACGGCAGAACAAATAAATGAAACAGCGGTAACTTGTTTTAAGAGTAAACATCAAGAGAGGTAAATTATGCTGACATTAGAAATATCGGCAACAATTTTCGGATTGTTGCAAGGGCTTCTTGTGCTTTTACATAACAGATATAATTGGCTGTTTTATATCGCACAGATAATATGTTTGATAATATTTTCCTATTATAACAAACTGTATGCCGATACATTCGGAAATATAATTTATTTAATGTTTGGTATACAAGGTTGGATATTATGGAACAAAAAAGATGAAATTAAAATCGGCGAATGTAGCATAAAAGAAAAAAAATTATACATTATCATAATTTGCTTGGGGGCATTAGGATTGTATAGTTTGTTAAAAAGTACTCAAGACCCTGTGCCTTTTATAGATGCGTTTACCACATCATCTTCTTTTGCGGCAACCTATTATATGGTCAAAAAAAAGTTAGACACATGGATAATATGGCTCATAAACGACATTTGTTATGTCGTAGAATATTCGTTGCTGCCAAATACGGCGTACTATTTGATATTGCTAAATATAATTTGGAGCATAATGGCAGTGTTTTCATATTTTAACTGGTTAAAAATTATGAAAGGAGAAGAAAAATGAAAAAAATATACTTTGCCGGAAAATTTAATAAATGCAAGCAAGAAAAAACTTTAGAAAAGATGCTAAAGAATGATTACCGCTCAAAACTTTTAAAAGATGCAAAACTATTAACATATTATCAACCAAATTTAATTGTGAATGAAAAATTTATATATGCGGGACCGTTTTATTGTGAGCAAGCCTCTAATGGCGACTACACATCAACCGATTGTAATGTTGTTTTAGATGCCGAATATAATTTTATAAAAAACAGCGATATTTTTGTTGTGGTTTTAGGAGAAAATTTTTCACCGGGTTCAATTGTTGAATTGGGCTGGGCAATACAACAAAATAAGCAAATTATCATTTTATATAAGGAAGAACCCTCGGCATATAACATAAAGTCGGAATATTGGTTTGCAATTGCCGATGCCGTTAAAAGAGCAAAAAACTTAACTATTCAAAAATATCAAACCGAAGATGAAATAGTTAGTTTAATTAACAATACTTTTGAAAAGGAATTTTAAGATGAAATATAAAG
>JAZRHJ010000013.1:0-6022 GCA_045644695.1 Alphaproteobacteria bacterium
CTCACCGTTTAAAAGGTATGATTTTGAGCAATATTATGGCGTTAATGTTTTAACCTACCGACCGTTTATTTACAACAGTTATATAGGTTGGTATGTACAAACAAATCTTTGTGATATTTTTTATTGTCCGTTAACAGGAGAGTGTGTAACAATACCTTATGTGCCAACATTTTATGATTTTTATTATAAGGTAAAAAGATTAAGGCATCTTAATTTAAGGTATTGGCATTGGAGAAACGAAGGAAGATATCATCACTTATGGAGGCCTCCACAGCATCACATTCATCATCACCATCCGCACCACAATACACATTATTCGCCACCCCCATATCATTACGATGGAAACGGCGGACAAAGACCGCCACAAAACGGTCATAATGTCGGAAACGGAGGACAAAGACCGCCACAAAACGGTCATAATGTCGGAAGAGGCACGGGAAGTTCGTTAAAACATGGTAATTTCCGTTCGGGAAACAACCGAGGCCAAGGTTCAAACACTACTTCAGGTCGTCGTTAAATTTAACCCCGCATATTTAATTATGCGGGGTAAGTTTATGCCAATTTTTTTAATTCGTAAATTTTTTCAAGCGCTTCTTTGGGAGATAAGTAATCAGGATTAATTTCTTCCAACATCTCCAATGCTTGATTTTTAACCATAACAGCTTCTTCTTTTTCTTTTTGCTCTTTTTTTAATACAGAAAATAGCGGTAAATCATTTTCTATATCTGTAACGGTTGAGTTATTAGAATTTTGCTCCAAAGATTTTAATATTTGTTCTGCTCTTTTTATAACAATTGTAGGTAATCCGGCTAATTTCGCAACATGGATTCCGTATGACCTGTCGGTTGCGCCATCAATAACTTGATGCATAAATACAACATTGCCGTTAAATTCTTTAATTTTCATACAATGTAAACTAAGTTCTTTTAGTTTGTTAGATAAAACGGTTAATTCGTGATAATGTGTTGCAAATAATGCGCGACATTTGTTTACCTCATGCAAATGTTCAACCACCGACCAAGCAATGGATAAGCCATCGTAAGTGGCAGTTCCACGCCCAATTTCATCAAGAATAACAAAAGATTTATCGGTTGCCTGATTTAAAATGGCAGCAGTTTCAACCATCTCAACCATAAATGTCGAACGTCCGCGTGATAAATCATCAGAAGCGCCGACACGAGAAAAGACCTTATCAATAACCCCGATTTTAGCATAAGAACAAGGAACATAAGAACCTAGTTGTGCCATAATTGCAATAATAGCATTTTGGCGTAGAAAAGTAGATTTCCCTGCCATATTAGGACCTGTTAAAAGCCATATTCTGTCATTTACACTATTTAACTGACAATCATTATTTATAAATGTTCCGTCTAAAGACTTTTCTATTGCTCTTTCGACAACCGGATGCCTACCTTCCTTTACAATAAAATCATAACTATTATCAAGCAACGGCCTTACATAATTTTTTTCAACAGCTAAATCTGCCAGTGATGAGGCAATATCAAGTTCGGCAAAAACTTTGGCTGCAACATAAATATCATTGGCAACAGCCATAGCCTTACAAATTAGGTCGTTATACAATTTTATTTCAAGAGCAAACGACTTATCTTGAGCCCCTAACAATTCTTGCTCCATATCGTTTAGTTCTGATGTTGTAAATCGGGCACCATTCAGAACCGATTGCCTATGCAAAAACTGTGACATACCAATCATATCTTTTGCCATTTTTGCCGGAACTTCGATAAAATATCCTAACACACTTGTATGTTTAATTTTTAAACTGCTTATTTTAGTTTGCTGAATGTATTTTTGTTCAAGCTCTTCAATTAAATATGTTTGATTCTTTTGAATATTGTGCAAATGATCAAGCTGGGCATTGTAACCGTCTCGAATAAAATTATAGATACCGGGTTTATTTGGTAAGTCTTGTTCATCTTTAAGTGCTTCACTAATTTCCGTTACCAAAACACTAAAATCTGCCAACATTTTTAGTTTGTTGTTAATTTCACAAGAAATCGTGCTTAACGGTAAATTATATTTTTCTAAATTATAAATCAAATTTTTGATTTTGGGAATATAACTTAATGTAATGCCTAATGAGGCAAACTCTTTTGGTGCGCATCTGTTTAAACTCATTCTGGAAATAATTCGCTCTAAATCGGCAGTTTGTCTTAAATATCCCCGGAGTGTGTTTCTTATTTCAGGCGCTTTTATAAAAAAATCTATCATATTAAGGCGTTCGTCAATGGTATCAATATTGATAGACGGATTAATTAATCGATTAGTTAAAAGCCTTGAACCGGCACCGGTAACGGTACGATTAATGCATCCTAAAAGCGAATTTCTTTTATCTCCAGTGATTGATTTTAACAGTTCTAAATTATATCTTGTTGCACTGTCAATTTCTAAAAATTGACTTTCGGTACGACGTATTGGTTGTTTAAGATATGGCAGTTGTCCTTTTTGCGTGGTTTCAATATATGATAAAGCAACTCCGGCGGCAATAACCTCTCCTTGAGTAAAAGAGCCGAAAGATTCCAGTGTTTGAATATTAAAAAATTTTTCAAGCATTTGTTTTGCATTTAACATATTAAATCGTGCCTGTGGCAAAACCGTTAATTTTTCTTGATATCTTTTCAAAATGTTAAATATGGGGACAATTCGCAACATTTCGTCAGAAACAACTATTTCACCGGCATCAATATAGGATAAAAATGCTTGAAAAATATCTTCTTTATCGTTTGTGCAAAAATTTACGTTTTTAGTGTAAAAATCTCCGGTAGATAAATCGATCCAAGCAAAACCGAATTTTTTTTCTTCTATACAACAACACAACAAATAGTTATTACTCCGGGCGTCTAACATATTATCTTCGGTTAAAGTTCCGGCTGTAACTAAACGAACAACCTCACGCTTCACAACGGCCTTTGTTCCGCCTCGTTTTTTTGCTTCTTCAGGAGTTTCAACCTGTTCGCAAATAGCAACCTTAAAACCTTGGTGAATAAGTTTTGCTAAATAGTTCTCGTAAGCATGAAAAGGTACACCACACATGGGGATGGGTTCTCCTTGATAAGAACCTCTTTTAGTTAAAACTATATCCAGTGCTTTTGCCGCTTTAATTGCATCTTCAAAAAAAAGTTCGTAAAAATCTCCCATACGATAGAACATCAAAAAATCGGGATATTCTTGTTTTATATCCAAATATTGTCTTACGGAAGGTGTTGCATCATCTTTTATTTTAGTCATTTTATAAGCCGCTTTTAAATGATTTTAAACTTATTATATAATAAAATAATTTATATATAAGTCTATTTTTTTTTGCATTTTATACGGGGGAATTGATGAAATTTAATAAATTTGGTTTTACAGCAATTGAAAAAAACTCGGATTTTGTCACAAGAGTACTTATTTTATCGGTTCCTTCTGCTTTAGTTTTTATAATACTTACAATGTTTGAATTGTTAACGCCATATTGGGCGGTTGTTTCTTATGCTATGATTATAATTTTTAATATTGCATTCTTACTTCCTATAAGTTTTGAACTTCAACAACTTAAAAAATATATTTACAATATGGCAAAAGGTGAAATAGATGAAAATTTTGATGTAAAACTTTCGGAACAAGAGGCAAAAGATATTGCACAAGCAATAAACTCAATCCATAAATTTTGGGTGTATAAAACCGACGCTTTAGAAGCCCAAAGTATGTCAGATACTGCGGTTTTAGATACTTTGCCTGATCCTATTTTAATGATTGATCGAGCCGGTAATATTTTAGGTGCAAACCTTTCTGCCAGAAAACTTTTAGGAGATAAAATTATTGAAAAAAACATTGAAAAAGTATTTAATTCAAACAGTTTTATAAAATCAGTCACAAAAATATTGAAAAAAGAAAGCGAAGCCGAAAATTTGGTTTTTTATACCAAAGAGCCTTTTAACAAAAAAATATATGCCCATATTAAACAACTTCCGTGGTTTTCTAAAGGTAGAGCAGTAGCAGTTGTTTCTTTGTACGATTTAACAAAAGCCCTAAAAATTGAAAAGATGCAATCTGACTTTGTGGCAAACGCAAGTCATGAATTGCGTACACCGCTTTCTGTGATATCTGGTTTTATCGAAACATTACAAACATCGGCAAAAGATGATAAAGAAGCAAGAGATGCTTTTCTTAAAATTATGGCAGATCAGGCAGAATATATGGCTGCACTTATTGAAAATTTATTATCATTATCTCGCATTGAACTTTCTCAAGATCAAAGTCCGAAAGAAAAAGTAAAAGTTAATTTGATTATTGAAGATGTTGTCGATGCTCTTTCACTTAAGGCTAAAGAGCGTAATATGAATATTGTAACCGACATGCCAAAAAACATTCCCGATATAATTGCTGATAGGCATCAGGTTCAACAATTGGTACAGAATTTAACAGATAATGCTCTAAAATATGGCGTAAGCCCGTCAGATATTACAATAAGTGTAAAAGAAGTTAAACAAATTCCCCCATCAAAAGCATTTAACGTGGCTCAAGGAGAAGCACTGGCAATTTCCGTAAATAATAAGGGACCGAAAATCAGTTCTGAAGATTTGGCTAGAGTAACCGAACGTTTTTATCGCCTGCAAGAACATAAAAATTTAAGCATTAAAGGAACGGGATTGGGTTTATCAATTGCTAAACAAATAATTATACGGCATAAAGGAAATTTAACGGTTACCTCCAGTAATTATGACGGAACAACATTTACGGTATATTTACCGATAAAATAACAAGAAGGGTTTTTGTTATGAATGTAAGTTATAAAAATATTTGGCAAATGAGTTATCCTATATTGATAAGTATGCTTATGCAGCAACTTATAGGTATAACCGATATTGTTTTTTTAGGGCGTTTAAGCGAAATTGAACTGGGGGCTTCAGCGCTCGGATCAACATATTTTTTTACAATTTTTATGGTCATGTTTGGTTTTAGCGTAGGTGCACAGATAATAATGGCGCGACGCAATGGTGAGCACCATTACGAAAAAATAGGACAAGTATTTTATCAAGGATGCACATTTTTAGTTTTTTCAGGGGGGTGCTTTATTGCTTTATCGCACATTTTTACTCCGATTATTTTAGAATATTTAATTGATAGCAAAGAAATATATCAAGCTACATTAAAATACATAAATTGGCGAATTTGGGGTATCATTACTGCTTCAATGGTTATTATGGCCAGAAGTTTTTTTGTAAGTATTATAAAAACCAAGGTTTTAACATACGTATCAATAGTAATGGTATTAAGCAACATAATTCTAAATTATATGCTGGTTTTCGGAAAATTTTCTATGCCAAGACTTGAAATTGCCGGAGCGGCATTGGCATCAAATTTGGCAGAGTTTATTGCGGTTATATTTTATATAATATATTTTATTACTAAGGTAGATTTAGATAAATACGGACTTAAAAAGTTTGTATACAAAAATTTTGCTTTATTAAAACAGATATTAAATTTATCAATTTGGACAATGCTTCAACAGTTTATATCTGTTTCTACCTGGTTTTTATTTTTTATTGCAATTGAGCATTTAGGGGAAAGAGAACTTGCAATATCAAACATAGTAAGAAGTTTATCTTCTTTTCCGTTTGTTTTTGTAAATGCTTTTGCCGCCACGGTAAGTTCATTAATATCTAATGTGATAGGTGAACAAAAAACAGATGAAGTAATTCCTTTATGTAACAAAGTATTAAAAATATGCTCAATAATTGCATTGCCTTTATTGGTGGTAATGGCATTGGCATATTATCCTTTGCTAAGGGTTTATACCGATAATATAAATTTATTACATGAATCTGTATCTACTTATATGATTATGCTAGCAGGCAATGCTGTTTTTATTCCGGCATGGATATTTTTTAATGCCGTTTCCGGTACGGGAAATACAAAACGCACTATGCAAATTGAGTTTGTTTCAATGATAGTTTATGTTGTTCATGTATTTTTAGTAATTGTATATTTTAAATTACCTCAAGTCGGAGGCCAAGCGGTC
>JAZRHJ010000014.1:0-3050 GCA_045644695.1 Alphaproteobacteria bacterium
ATTTAAAAGATACGAAAGCAGTTGTATGTAATAGAAAAGTAGAATATCCAGCTGTAAAAGGAAATGGTAGAAAAGCTTATGCTAGGCTTAGAGATTTAGCTTTAAATGTTACTGAAAATAAAGATATTAATGAAAATGATATAAACCAAATAAGCAAAACCAATGAAACAAATCTTGAAAAAGAAACAAACACCATAATTACGGAAAAACCTGAAGGTATTATACAAAATCCATTTGCATCAATACTTCCATCTCCGGAAATATTATCGTCTTCTAAGATATCTGATGAAAGCGCCTCGTCTTCGCAATTATCGAAAGAAATTGAACCTGAAACCAAAGTAGAAACCGAAACTACCAAAGCACCTCAATTACCGAAAGAAAAACTAATATCATCTCAAAAAGATAGAAAGTTTAAAGAAATCACGGAAGAAACTGATGAAAATAGTATTGAAAAACAAACCGATGACAACCAATCTGAAGAGGTTAAAGAGGAAAAAAACATTAAAAAATCTGACGAAGTTAAACCTGTTGAAGTTAAGGTTGAAACTAAACCTATATTAAAACCATTTACCGAAATACCGGCTTTTCGCCCTAAAATGTCAACAAGTGGCATAATTACAAAGCCTGCATCTTCCAAAAAAACGAAAAATAAGGTTACTACGTCGTCAAATTCTTCATTATTGAGACCTTTAACGGGGGCCGAATTAGAATCAAGCGGAACTATAACAAAAAGAAAATAAAGTTTTAGACCTATAGTTTTATTAATCGCAACAATTTAGTAATAATTGTTGATTGAATTAGCCTATAAATTAGATTGTTTATTTTAAATTATCTGTCATTATGTTGGCGAAAAACTAATTTATGGAGAAAAACAATTATGGTACAAACAGATGTTAATTTTGTAGATGATGCTGCCGAACAAAAATATATTGATGAACTTGTTGAAAAAGTAAGTATCGCTCAAAAAAAATTTGCTGAATATTCACAAGAACAAGTAGATTATATTTTTCGTCGTGTTGCCTTAAAGATGAGTTCTTTACGAATTCCTCTTGCAAAAATGGCTGTTGAAGAAACTAAAATGGGAGTGGTTGAAGATAAAGTAATTAAAAACCATTTTGCTTCCGAATATATCTATAATAAATTTAAAAATACAAAAACATGCGGTATATTGGAAGAAGACAAAGATAACGGCATAATTAAAATGGCAGAACCTTTAGGTGTTATTGCTGGTGTTATTCCAACCACAAACCCAACATCTACTGCAATTTTTAAAGCATTAATTTCATTAAAAACTAGAAACGGCATTATCTTTTCACCTCACCCAAGAGCAAAAAAATGTACGGTTGAAGCCGCTCGTATTATGCTTGAAGAAGCCGTATTAGCGGGTGCCCCTGAAAATATCATCGGTTGGATTGATGAACCAAGCATTATAAGAACACAAAAATTGATGCAACACTCTAAAGTTGACATTATTTTGGCCACAGGTGGTCCGGGAATGGTGAAATCGGCATACTCTTCCGGAAAACCGGCATTAGGTGTAGGCGCCGGTAACACCCCTGCCGTAATTGATGAAACAGCCGATATTCAAATGGCCGTAAGTTCAATTTTAATGTCTAAAACATTTGATAGCGGTATGATTTGTGCTTCAGAACAATCGGTTATTGCCGTTAAAGAAATTTATGATACAGTTAAAGCAGAATTTTTAAAACGCGGTGCATATATTTTATCGGCTTCTGAAAAAGAAAAACTTGGCAAAGTGATTATGATTGATGGCAAATTAAATGCTGCAATCGTGGGGCAAAAAGCACACAAAATTGCTGAAATGGCCGGCATTAAAGTTGCTCCCGAAACAAAAGTTCTTATCGGTGAAGTGACTAAAGTCGGCGATGAAGAACCATTTTCTGCCGAAAAACTCTCACCTGTTTTAGCAATGTACAAAGCAGACAACTATGAAGCGGCCGCTAAACTTGCCAAAGATTTGGTAACATACGGCGGTAACGGACACACATCTGTATTATATACAGACCAAAACAATGACGAACGAGTAAAACATTACGGACATTTATTGCATACCGGTCGTGTGCTTATAAACTGCCCGGCATCACAAGGTGCTATCGGTGACGTGTACAACTTTAGACTGGAGCCGTCATTAACCTTAGGTTGTGGTTCTTGGGGCGGAAACTCGGTTAGTGAAAATGTAGGAGTAAAACATCTTATGAATATTAAATCTGTTGCAAAAAGAGAAGAAAACATGTTGTGGTTTAAGGTTCCACCGAAAATTTATTTCAAACCGGGTTGTTTAGGTCTTGCACTAAAAGAATTAGCCGGCAAAAAAAGAGCCTTTATCATTACCGATAAACCCTTGTTTGATTTAGGCTATACTGCAAAAATTACTGATATTTTGGCACCTCTCGGTATTCAATATCAAATTTTCTCTGATGTTCGTCCTGATCCTGATTTAACCACAATCAACAAAGCAAAAGCTATGATTGATACTTTTGAGCCTGATGTAATTATTGCATTGGGCGGCGGTTCTCCGATTGATGCCTCAAAAATTTTGTGGATTATGTATGAACATCCCGAACTCAAATTTGAAGATTTGGCAATGCGCTTTATGGATATCAGAAAACGTATTTTTGAATTTCCTTCACTTGGCACTAAACCCGAATTGGTTGCAATTCCGACAACATCAGGTACAGGTTCTGAAGTTACACCATTTTCTATCATCACTGATGATTCAACCGGTATCAAATATGCAATTGCCGATTATGTTTTAACACCTTCTATGGCTATTGTTGATGCAGATTTAGTTTTAACAATGCCTAAAGGTTTGTGCGCAGCATCTGGTATTGACGTATTTACACACGCTATTGAATCTTATGTATCTTCAATGGCTACCGAATACACAAGAGGATTGTCTTTAGAATCTGCTAATTTGGTTATGAAATACTTACCTCAGTCTTATAGCACATCTAACGCAAACGCTCGTCAAAGAATGCATCATGCAGCAACCATTGCCGGTATGGCATTTGCTAACGCTTTCTTGGGTG
>JAZRHJ010000015.1:0-1353 GCA_045644695.1 Alphaproteobacteria bacterium
ACATACTGCGATTATGAAATATGCCATAACGAGTACAAATATATGCCCCTGTGTTGTTATTTCATTACGCATCCCTATGTTGTCGGGAATTTTAATAAACATCTCAACAAGTGTCGGTGCAAAGATTGCCCCTGCAACACAAACAACAAAGAAAAGAACCGTAAACGAAACCGAAATTATAATTGATACTTTAGACGATGTTTTTAACATAAGATAACCTCCATTTTTTCTATCTTCAACTTCATATTACAGCAATATTTCATGTTTGTCAATATCTTTTTATCGTTTTTCGATAAATCAATGCATTTTAAAACCCCGATTGCTTAATCGGGGTTTGTCTTTAAAGTTATTTAAGAAGCATCACTGTGTTGTGGCTGATTTCAAGCGGTGTGCCTTTTTTATAGATACCGACCTTTTCGTAGTTGTGGTCTTCATCAAGAAGATATATATCATATTCAGGTTTGCCGTTTATATCAATGTCTATCGTTTTTACGGAAGTATCGTTGTCATTATCATTGTAGAATGAAATCATAACCGCTTCATCGTTTCCGTTTTTTGCCGCTACACAATAGATATCATTGTCGGAAATTTCCACATCGTAAGATGTTCCGAGTTTATAAACATCTCTGAACATTGTAAAAACATAATAAGTCTTTAGCGGTTGACAAGTATAGAAATCGAACAAGCCGTTGAATGCACAAAGTCTCGCATCATAGTACATCAACATATCAACAGTTGAATGTTGTGCCGCTAACATACATGAAGCCGTAAACGCCGCACCCTTCATTGATATTATCGTCTGAATACTGTAAACGAAATCTGTTGTCCAGCCTGTGCCGCCTTTTATGTAATTCCATTCATTACATATAGTTTCAACATCAGCGTAACCGTTATCGTCAAGAATTTTTTTGAGTTTTTCCTGTCTTGTCAACATCCAATCGGGTTCAGGGCAATATCTGTGCCATGAGAAAAAATCAAGCGGCGCATTTCTCTTTCTCATTTCGACAATAAAATCTTCTGCCCAATCAACCCTGTGTGAGAGCGCAGGTCCACCGATTTTTAAATGAGGAAAACGGTTTTTAAGATGCTTTGCTGCTATCTCATAAAAATCAAAGAATTGAGCCTTTGTTCCGCCCCAGGTTTCCTTATGGACATCTTCGTCATCATGCATATCGGGTTCGTTCCAGATTTCCCAATATTCTATGTTATATCTGAAGCCGTCTGCCCAACCCTCGTTATAATGCATTATTATATGTTCACAGATTTCTGCCCATTTTTTGAAGTCTTTAGGTGGCAACGTACCGTATTTTTTAGACCAGTGCTCAATTTTATTACCAAGGCGATAGAATATCT
>JAZRHJ010000016.1:0-2354 GCA_045644695.1 Alphaproteobacteria bacterium
GAAAAAAAATCAAGAAAATTACTCAATCTGCCACCTTTTGGCAAATTAGCCGCCATTATTATTTCTTCAAACAACATTAATGCGGCAGAAAAAATTGCATCATCTTTAATAAAATGCGCACCTAATATGAATGGTGTTTCGATATTGGGTCCAGCGCAAGCACCAATATTTATGTTGCGAGGAAAATATAGATACCGCTTGCTTTTAAAAACATTAAAGATTATAAATATACAAGTCGTATTGAAAAAATGGCTAAGTTTGGTAAATATTCCAAATAATGTCAGAGTTGAGGTCGATATTGATCCCTACTCTTTTATGTAAAGTTAAATTATTGCGGAGAAAAAATGAAAAAAACTTCTAAAACTCAAATAGCACAAAATTATGCTACCGCACTGTATGATGCTGCGGTCTCCGATAATGTTTTAGAAACGGTTTTTAATAACTGCCAAGATATCGAAAAAACTCTTAACAATGTAGAATATCTTGATATTCTTAATAATCCTGAATTAAGATTTAACCAAAAAAAAGAAATACTCACTGCAATAGCCGATAAACTTAAAATTTCTAAAACTGTTGAAAATTTTTTAATAACATTGGCGGAAAATAATCGCTTTGAAGATTTAAATGCTATATTTTCCCGTTTTTACCAAATATACTATAAAAAACAAGGTATACTAGAAGTAACGGTACAAAGTGTTCAACCGTTAAGTATAGAGCAAAAAGAAAAACTTTCAAAAAATTTAGAAAAAAAATTAAAACAAAAACTAGTTATTAATTATAAAATTAATCCTGATATTTTAGGCGGTTTGGTGGTTGAAATCGGATCTAATATAATTGATGACAGCATCAAAGGTAAACTTAATCGTTTAGAACAAGTGATGAAAGGTAATGTGTAATGTCTGTACAAGCTGATGAAATTTCATCTATCTTAAAAGAAAAAATTGCCGAGTTTGATATACAAACCGATTTAAGCGAAATCGGTCGCGTTATATCTGTCGGAGATGGAATTGCCAAGGTTTATGGTTTGGACAATGTTCAAGCCAATGAAATGGTAGAGTTTCAATCCGGAACAAAAGGTATGGCTTTAAACTTGGAAGAACATACCGTCGGCGTTGTTATTTTTGGTTCTGATGAAGATATCAAAGAAGGTGATATTGTAAAAAGAACTCAAAAAATTGTTAGTGTTCCGGTAGGTAAAGAGCTTTTGGGACGAGTTGTAAACGCATTGGGAGAACCAATAGACGGGCTTGGAAAAATTAAAGCAAAGCAATTTTCAAATTCGGAAATAAAAGCCCCCGGCATTATAGAAAGACAAAGTGTATTTGAGCCTGTACAGACCGGCTTAAAAATCATCGACTCTCTTATTCCGATTGGCAGAGGGCAACGTGAACTTATTATCGGCGACCGTCAAACAGGAAAAACATCTATTATATTAGACACCATTATCAATCAAAAGCATATTAATGACGCGGCAAAATCCGATAATGAAAAGTTATATTGTATTTATGTAGCAGTTGGTCAAAAACGCTCTACCGTTGCACAAGTTGTTAAAACATTAAAAGATCACGGAGCGCTTGAATATACTATTGTAGTTGCTGCCACCGCATCAGAATCGGCTCCTTTACAATATATTGCTCCATATTCGGGCTGTGCCATGGGAGAATATTTTAGAGATAATGGTATGCACGCAGTTATCTTTTATGATGACTTATCAAAGCAAGCAACGGCATATAGACAGATGTCTTTATTGTTAAGACGTCCGCCTGGGCGTGAAGCATATCCGGGTGATGTTTTTTACTTGCACTCACGTTTATTGGAACGTGCGGCAAAACTTAATGAACAAAAGGGTGCTGGTTCGTTAACCGCAATGCCTGTAATTGAGACACAAGCCGGTGATGTATCGGCATATATTCCAACTAATGTAATTTCAATTACGGACGGACAAATATTTTTAGAAACATCCTTATTTTACCAAGGTGTGCGTCCTGCCGTAAATGTGGGTATTTCGGTTAGCCGTGTCGGCTCTGCCGCTCAAATAAAAGCAATGAAACAGGTATCAGGAAGCATGAAACTTGATTTGGCTCAATATCGTGAAATGGCTGCTTTTGCTCAATTTTCATCTGATTTGGATACTTCAACAAAATCTTTATTAGAGCGAGGTTCTCGCCTAACCGAACTTTTAAAACAACCGGTATATCATCCTTTACCGGTAGAGGAAGAGGTTGTTATTATTTTCGCAGGTGTAAATGGGTTTTTAGATAAAATTGCCATTAGTGATGTGAAAGATTTTGAAAAACAAAGTATCGAATCTTTAAGAATAAAACATCCTGAATATTTGCGCGAAATAAAAGATA
>JAZRHJ010000017.1:0-2136 GCA_045644695.1 Alphaproteobacteria bacterium
ATATCATCAGTGCCAAGGTTAACAAAACCGATATAAGGCAGAAACATTGATATCTTCACATAAGGGGAATAGTCCATGAAAGACCCTACATATTTTTGAATGTTGATGCTGCCGCAATCCTTTTTTGCGTACTGTGATGCCAAATAAGAACAGTTAACGCCTGTGTCAACGTTACCGAACATGATGTTTCGGCTGCCGCCTGAGTTAGGCAGTGCCGGAACTATGCCAAGGCCTATGATGCCTTGCATAGGGTCTGCAAAAAGTTTCTTATATGTATCAAGATCGAACTGCCCGGACCATAAGAAAGAACCCAAAGCAGAAAGGTTGCTACTAGTCGGGTTATACATGGTTATAAAACCTGTTGCAACGGCTGAAACGGTAGGCAAGTCAGGTATTTCGGTGGGGTCAATAAAATCAAGGCCCTCAGAACCTGCCGGGAGATCACCATCACCACCGCCTGTTGTGCTCGTGCCATCTTCACCGTAAGGGTTTTCAATATCTTCATTTTCTACTATATAATCGGGAATATTAACACCACCGAAAAATGTTAGAAACTGATCAACATATGAGAAAGTAACATTTGTGAAATTTATTCTTGTTATCTTTGAATAGTCATTATTCCAATATATGTTAGCCTGAATATATATACGGCATCTGACATCATCATAAGCACTGTTTATATGACCATTTACAAATATGTCATCAGGTAATACTTCAAAATAACAATATGCCATATTAGTGGAATCATATTGCCTGATATGGTTGTTAAAAAATGAACCCATATTAAATCTACTCAAAACAGGGGGTTCACTTCCGGAAGTTATTAAAGAACCACATGAAGCCCACCAGTTACTACCACTACCAATAGTATAGTTATCACCTAATGCACTGATTATCGAATTTGCATCATAAAACTCTGCACCCGACTGAGGTGTATAAGAACTGTCAAAAGGAAGATAAGACGGCAAATTAATGTCTAATATTCGGCATGTATCTGCAATCATAGACATATCGCCGACACCTGACTGACCGGGTTTAACACCGATATAAAAAGGAATACGCTTAAATGCTGAATAGATATCAATGCCGAAATTCTGTTTAAATATCCTTTGTGGTGTTGTTTCACTTAAATTCTGATAATCACGCTGAAATGAAGACGGGTCACTTTTAACCGCATTGACAAACGCCGTAGATGTTACGATAGGAATATCAACGGGAAACTGCTTAGTGCCGTAATAAGCATATGAATGTATGTTTAATAACTGCATATAATAACCGCCTTTCAAAAGTTTAATAATACTAATATGTGGGTTAAGTCACCTTAACCCACACCAAAGTATCATCAAGCTACAAAGAAAACTACAAACTGCTCGTTTTCATCTCTGTTCATACCGGCATCAACCTTACGCCAATAGTTTGTAAACTCGGCCTTGGGGTTGTAATTGCTCGTTGTTCTTTCTTCAAGGCATGCGAGCATGCAAGCATCATGGTCAAAAGCAACGCCGAGAACATGCGAAATGTTGATCTCTTTTGTGCTATCTCCAACGGGCACGGTTACATGAACGTTACCAACAGAAGACAACGCAAAATCAGTGCCCGAACCCTGCCAGAACGGTGTATCAATAGCCTTAGGAAGTGCCGTATACTCGTCATGGAATGTATCGGACTGAAGATATACATCAGCTGCACTCTTGAAGTCAGAGAGCAATACAAGGTGGTTCAAGTCCGCCGGTGTGAACCTGGGCTGACCGCCAATGTTGAACAGTGTTGTGAGTTTCTTCATTCTCGAAACTGTTCTTGAGATCACAAGGGACGCATAGCGGATAAACTCAGGATTGTAAAGGCAGTTATCCTTAGTAAGTGCATCTGAACCGGTCAAACCGAACTGTGTGTTATAGAGCTTCAAAAGGTTGATAGCCTTAGTGCCTGTTACGCCTGAATAGTCGTTATCGCTAACACTCGGGAACTCAGCTGCGATCGTAGCACCGATAAAAGAATTGATGATACGGCTTGCAAGGGCCTCAAGTTTGCACTGCATGGACTTATCGACCATACCCCAAAGCATGGAGATAAAGGCGTTAAGCTGCGTTGCGGAACTGAAAGCACTCTTTACCTGCTTATCAGTTACTGAAAGCG
>JAZRHJ010000018.1:0-1859 GCA_045644695.1 Alphaproteobacteria bacterium
AATGTATCAATATCAAATTTTCCCGATAATTCAAACTGTTTATAAAAATCATAGTCTATAATATCGGCATTAAAATTAGGAATCTCAATAAAATTGTTTACTTTATTAAAGTTTTTGTTTTTCTTAATTGTTCTACTCTTAAAATTTGACGGATTGTATATAAAACGATCAAATTCAAATTTATTGGCGGTTAGTGTTGTTTTAATTTGCGGGTGCTCATCATTTATAACCGATATTTCGCCCTTGAAATTGTTTGAGCCGATATATGCGTCAATATTTTTTGCATTCCAATCTTTTGCTGTTCCTTCAATGTCGCCTTTAAATGTAAAAATATTTGCTGCCATATATTGCGGTTTGTAGTTATAACCTATATCTTTTATAAAATCTACAAAGTCAGGAGTTCTAAATTCTAAATTTCCCTTAAATTGTAAATTATCACCATTATTTGAAATAGTACCTGTATATATGGTATTTAATTGGTCAATAACGGTAATTGCTTTGGTGTTAATTTCATTAAAATTACCGGTCATAATGCCTTTTGCATTAATATTTTGCGCTTTTGAAATTAAATTAATATTAGGTAAAGGCATATTAATCTTTTGAACAAAGTTTTTGAAATTATTTGTTTTTAATGCATACTTTATATTCTTAAAATGAATATCTTTACCAAGTGAAGATATTTCGCCGTTAATATTTAAAAGAGCATCATTAAAATTTTCAATATTAAGGCTGTTAATCTTCAAAACCGAATCAATAACGTTAAATTTTAAATCGGTATTAGAAAAACTACTTCCGTTATATATACCTAAATTAAGTTTTCCAGCATAATTAATAGTGTACTTATTTAAGAATTTTAATCTGTTTAATAGTAAATTCATTTTTTGGGTGAAAGAAAGTTTTTGTTCCTCTTCATTGAATGATGGTATATAGTTATCAAAATTTATAGTATCAATATTTGATGAAATATCCAATTCGTATTTATCACCGCGTTTTATATTAATATAACCGGTAGCATGGGTTTTATCAACACTAACTTTTGCCGGTTTTATGTCTATTTGTTGTAAATTACCCTTTGCATCAAATTCAAAAGATGCGTTTTTATATGTTGACGGGGTATAATTTTGCGGTTTAATACCAAACATATCCAAGAAATTATACAAATCCTGACTTAAGCCCTTCGTTTTGAATTTATATGAAAGAACTTGCTCGCTTTCATATATATCACCTGAAATAGATACATCAGTGTCGCCGGGGAACAAGCCTGATAAATCTTTAATTGAAATAATGTCATCAATTAAATCAAGGGTAAGATTAAAATTGCGTACTTGTTTATTATTGAAAGTGGCTTTAACTGCTTTTAAGTCGGCAATTAGATCAAAATCATAATAAGGTATATATTTGGCATCAGGTGTATCAAATTTTTTAATTTGTTCTTGTAAAATTCCCAAAATAGGCATTAAATCAAGGTCAGTCATCTCAAAAAATGCTTCAATTTTACGTTTATCTGCATCCTTAGCCGGTTGTAACGGAATTAAAATATTGCCGGCGCCAACCGTATTGTCACCATATTTTATAACAAAACTTGCTAAATCAATTTGTTCTTCGTTAGTAATCAGTTCAATTGTGCAAGCAAGCGGATAATTAAATTCTGCAGGTAATATGGTTTGATTTGTTAACTCGTTAATAAAATTAGACGGTCTTTTTGATTCTACAATTAAATTACCCTTAATTTCTTTGTTGCTAGATAACATAGAACCATCAAAACGAGCATAACTTTCTGTATTTGGATGAGTTAATACTAAATTTAATGATGTTGCAAAACTTTCGGTTAACGTACCTAAATTGAGAGCAAAACCGGC
>JAZRHJ010000019.1:0-1452 GCA_045644695.1 Alphaproteobacteria bacterium
AACATTGTAACCATCATTATAGACATCAAGATTTGTGATACATATGTAAGAAAAGCCGAAAGGTTACCAACATCCATTTCTCCGCCGGCAACCGAATTTGAACCCAACCACAAAACAATAAGCGTTGTAATGTTCATAAAAATGGTGGAAACAGGCCCCATGAAAATCATAACCTTCATGGCCGACATGCCCGACTTTTTCAGTTCTTTGTTAGAAGTACGGAATCTGTCATTTTCGTGTTCTTCACGCACAAACGACTTAACAACGCGAATATTTGTAACGCTTTCCTGAACAGCGGAATTAAGTTTATCTATCTTCAACTGCATTCTTGAAAAACGTTTGAAGCCCATAAATATAAGCCCCATTATTGAAATCATCATTAACGGCACGGTTACGGCAAGAACGATTGACAAATCGGGCTTTAACACAACCGCCATAATAATACCGCCTATCATCATACCGGGCGAGCGTAACGCCATACGAAGCAGCATATTAACAAAATTCTGCAACTGTGTGACGTCATTGGTAAGACGCGTTACCAATGAACCGGTTGAAAATTTATCGATATTTTTAAACGAGAAATCCTGCACCTTTTTATAAACATCGGCACGCAGGTCAGCAGCAAAATTAACCGATGCTTTAGCACCGAAATATGCACCTCCTACACCGCCTGCCATCATCATTGCAGCTATCCCTATCATACCCAATGCCGCAAGTATGCTCTTTGTGACAGTCAGGGTTCCGTTCTCACCCGCATTTATAACCACAGAAAGCATAAACGGCATAAGTATTTCACCGACAACCTCAACTATCATGCAAATAGGTCCGGTTATGAAATATTTTAAATAGGGCTTTACATATTTAAACCAGGTTTTCATGTGTTTCTCCTTTTTGAGTCACTGTTTCGTTCAAGATATATGTTTCTTAAAATTCATCTATTTCTTTTTGAAAAACCGTCCAAGGAAAAATATTCTCGGGGCGAGCTTTGAAAACAACATTTTCGCCGTTGTTTTCAAACCCTAAAGAATATGAAAACAACGCAATTGGACATTTTAACGGCGAGCCATATTTTCTGTCCCCCGCCAACGCCAATTTCCTTGAGCCGAACTGAACCCGAATTTGATGTGTTCTTCCGGTTTCTAAGTTTATTTTAACCAGTGAAAGTTTGCCGTTTTCGGTATCGGCAACAGCAATTCTTTTAAAATTTAAAATCGCCTCTTTCACACCTGCTCTTTTACGGTTTACAACATACGTTTTATTTTTACTTCTGTCATGAAAAATCAAGTCGCAAAGACGCCCTTCTTCCTCAACCTCACCGCAAACAATAGCAATGTATTCTTTTATAAACCTTTTATCTGCTATTTGTGAGGAAAGTTTGGCCGCCGTTTGTTTATTGTTAGCATAAACCATAACACCGCTGACATCACGGTCAAGTCGGTGAACGGTGTAAAG
>JAZRHJ010000020.1:0-1287 GCA_045644695.1 Alphaproteobacteria bacterium
ACCATTCAAAACCAAAGACGATTGATGCTCTAGGCTTTGAAGAATATTCAACAATTTTTGAATTTATTTCGTCTGGTTTTCCTATCATACCTATATCAAAAAATGTACGACCTCTGATACCTAATTCATCAAGACCTAGCGGGAACATTAATTCTGTTCCTCCGTATACAACCCAATTTCCTCCTAAAGAATCGTCTGTTTGCATATCTCTTGCACCAACTCCGCTATATTCAAAACCACGAAGCGTATTACCTCCTAAATAGTAACGTTTTGAAAGCCGAACATCTTCATTGCCGTAACTCGTAACATATCCGCCGCTTGCAAAAATTTTTAATGTCCAATAATCATTAAAAGTTTTAAATCTGTATGCTTTAACATCAAATTTAAGATATTTTTCATCTCCACCAAGACCTGATACATCATTGCCAAACGATAAGAAATAACCGTCTTTGGTTTTTGTAACATTATCTCTTTTATCATAGACTATTGTTTGCCCTATAACTGAATCGGTACTTTTTCCTTCTTCTTTTTTAATGTAATATGATGCAAAATCTTTAACGTCTTTGATTTCGTCACGACTTAATGTATAGCGAACCGTTTGGTATAAATTATCGGTATAATTCCACCCAAATCTTAAACGACCACCTGTGCTTGCACTGTCATAAGAACTTTCATCTTGATAACTTTCATCATTATAAAAGACATCGATCCCGGCGCTTAAACGTCTGTTTAAAAAATATGGCTCGGTAAAACTTACCGAAAAGTCTTTTGAACGTTCGGATGTACTGGCATCTAAACTTAATCTTTGACCCTTACCTTGAAAATTATTTTCGGTTACACCAGCCTGAATTAATGCACCGTTTACGGTAGAATATCCGATACCTACATTAAAATATCCGGTTGATTTTTCTTCTACTTCGACATTTATATCTGCTTTTGATGCATCAAGCGGTATCGGATTAATATCTACTTTGCTGAAATAATTTAAATTTTCAATATTACGACGAGAATCCCTTATTTTTGAAACATTAAAAGCATCTCCTTCATCTAATCGGAACTCTCTTCTAATTACTTCATCAAGTGTTCTTGTGTTGCCTGAAATATTAATACGATTTACAAAAGTTCTTTCACCTTCATCAATATTAAAAACAACCTCCATTTTGCCGTTTTCTTTATTTTTTCTCAATTCAGGATAGACGTCTACAAAAACAAAACCTTTTTTACCTAATTCTTCCGTTATGACAGATACCGATTGTTCTATTTGAGATGCATTATACCAATTGCCCT
>JAZRHJ010000021.1:0-4918 GCA_045644695.1 Alphaproteobacteria bacterium
ATTGCTGTTAATGAAACGTTAGATTTTGTGCAGAAAACTTTTTTATTGAGAAGTTGTCGTGACAGTGTTTTTAATAATCGGCAAAGACCTTGCTTATTGTATCAGATAAAAAGATGTTCAGGTCCGTGTGTCAATAAAATATCTTTATCTGATTATCAAAAATCGGTAAAAGATACCATAGATTTTTTAGAAGGTAAAAGTACACAAATTATTGATGAATTAACTGTTAAAATGCAACAAGCTAGCGAAAATACCGATTATGAACAGGCTATAATTTTGCGTGACAGAATTAAGGCAATAAGTTCGGTATGGAATGGAACCAATGTTGAATATGCGGATATAAAATCAGCCGATATTTTAGGTTATGCAAATAAAAATGATATGGTTTGTATCGAATTGTTTATGGTTAGAAACGGGCAAAATTGCGGTAATATCGCTTACTTTCCGAGCCAAATAAAAGATGCAAGCAAAGAAGATATATTAGAAGCCTTTATCAGTGAATTTTATGCCGAAAATATACCGCCAAAAGAAATATACATACCTTTTAAAGTAGATGATTTTGATTTTTTACAGAATGCATTGAAAATAAAAATTATTAATGCCCAAAAAGGCAATAAGGCAAAATTAGTTGATAGGGCAAATAATAATGCCTTATCAGCAATAGAACGAAAATTGGCGCTTAATATGTCTGTAAAAAATAATTTAAAAGAATTTAAGAATGTATTTGATTTGCCCAAAATTCCCGAGCGTATTGAAATTTATGATAATTCGCATATTCAGGGTTCTTATGCAATTGGTGCAATGGTGGTGGCTAACGGTGAAGGGTTTGATAAAAAATCGTATCGCACTTTTAACATAAAAAATGATGCCGTTACGAATGATGATTTTGGTATGATGAAAGAAGTGTTAAGTCGAAGGTTTGATAAACTTACACCACAAAATAAGCCTGACGTGATTTTAATTGATGGCGGATTAGGGCAATTGAATGCGGTGCATGAGGCATTAAAAGAATATGATTTATCAGATATAACTATAATTGCAATTTCAAAAGGAATTGATCGTAATGCGGGAAAAGAGTTTTATCATATAAAAGGTAAAGAAAGTTTTGCTTTAGAATATCGTTCATCATTGGCATTTTATTTGCAAAATTTGCGTGATGAAGCGCATAGGTTTGCAATTGGAACGCATAGAAAAAAGCGTGCAAAATCTGTTTTAAAATCAAAACTTGATGAAATTGATGGAATCGGCGCAAAAAGAAAACGTGATTTACTCATTTTTTTTGGTTCATCTGATGCAATATCAAGTGCCGGAGTTGACGATTTATTGAAGGTTAAGGGAATAAGTAAAAAAACGGCTGAAAAAATTTATAATTACTTCCATAAATAATTTTTTTGTTTTATGATGGCAATAGTTGAAAAATATACAATTAGTTTTTAAAAGGGGATAATCAGTGTATAATTTGCCGAATATTTTAACCATTTCCAGAATTTTAGTAATTCCGGTTATCTTTTTGTCTTTATATATCAATTCGTTTGCTTGGACGATGTTTATAGCAATTTTGTTTGTCGCTGCTGCTGTTACAGACTATTTTGACGGCTATTTGGCAAGATGCAGAAATCAAACATCGGCCTTTGGTCGTTTGCTTGACCCTATTGCTGATAAACTTTTAGTTGCTTCCGCATTAGTGGTTATTTTAGTAAAACCTGATATGATTTGGTGTAAATTAAGTTATATTCCGGTGTTTGTGATTTTATGTCGTGAAATTTTGGTTTCTGGTTTGAGAGAGTTTTTGCGCGAGGTAAATGTCGGCCTACCTGTTACTCGTTTAGCAAAATGGAAAACCGGTTTTCAGATGACGGCTTTAGCAATGATGCTTTTTAATGGTTTGTGGATTTGGCATTATATCGGTGAATTGTTATTATGGGTTGCCGGAGTGTTAACCTTTATAACAGGCTATCAATATTTTCAAAAAAGTGTTGAATATGTTAAATCGTTGGAAAAAGCCAAAACGATTGAGGCAAAAATTGTAGTTAAAAAAACTGCCGAGAAAAAAACACTGACAAAGAAAACTAAAAAAGCTCCGGTGAAAAAGGCTGTTAAAAAAAACGTTTCAAAAACAAAAAAGACAACTAAAAAAGTTTCTTAAAGACAATGGAAAACAATAAACAACATATTTTAGTTGTTGATGATGACAGCAGATTGCGAAACTTGCTCGAGCGATATTTGCGCGAGCAAGGTTTTGCCGTTACTGGTGCAAAAGATGCTGATACTGCGTCAATTATGCTGAAACAATATAAGTTTGATTTGCTTATAGTTGATGTGATGATGCCTAATGTTAATGGTGTCGATTTTGTTAAGCAATTGCGTGTTGAAAATAATGTTCCTGTAATTATGTTAACGGCGATGGGGGAAACTTGTGATAGAATTGCCGGTTTAGAAGCCGGCGCCGATGACTATTTGGCAAAACCTTTTGAACCGGTTGAATTGGTATTGCGAATTAAAAGTATCTTAAAAAGGACGCCTGTCGATAATAAAGACGAATTAGCTCCGCTAAATTTGGGATTGTGCTTGTATAATGTGTTAAAAAAAGAACTTATGACCAAGCAAGGCAATATTATTCATATTACACCTGTTGAGCAAATGTTGTTAAATGTTTTAAGTCAAAAGCCGGGGCAAATTTTTACCAGAGAAAAATTAGCCGATATTTTGGGTTCGGGACAAAGCCCTCGGTCGATTGATGTTCAAATTACAAGATTAAGAAAAAAAATTGAAAAAGATTCAAAAAATCCGAGATATTTACAAACAATTCGCGGTAAAGGTTATATGCTTTTACCGGAATAATATTTAGTTAGGAGAAAAATATGCATATTAAATTTCCCGCAAAAATGGAAGGTGTGATGCGTTATCTTAAACTCAAAATGCTTCCTAAAACACTGTTTTTCAGAACAATGTTGTTGATTATTATACCTCTTATCGTAGTGCAGATTGTTTCTGTTATTGCTTATTTTAGCGGAAGTTGGGGAAAAGTAGGAAAAAAATTATCTGATAATTTGAGTGCAAATATGGCATTTGTAGTGAATTTATCAGAAAAAGATTTTAATGAGTTTGAAAATATTAAACAGTTAACAAAAAGGCTTTACAATTTAGATGTAGAATATTTTGATAATGATACAAAATATTCGGAAATGTATGAAACATCAAAAAATAATGATATGGTAACAGGTTTTTTTGAAGATGCGTTAAGCAGAGATTTTTCCAATGCGGAAACAAATTTGTATTTAACCGAAGCCTCATCTAAATTAATTGCTCTTATTGATACCAAAGACGGATTATTTAAATTTACCACATCTACAAAAAATATTTTTTCATCTTCTTTGTTTGGCTTTATTGCTTGGATGGTTGGTACATCTTTGCTTTTGTTCGTGGTTTCTTCATTGTTTTTGCGTACACAGGCGCGCTCAATTAAGCAGTTAGCAGAAGCAGCAGAAGATTTTGGTAAAGGTATTGATACCCCGTTTAAGCCTTATGGGTCTTCGGAGGTAAGAAAAGCAGGTATCGCATTTACAAAAATGAAAGAGAGAATAAATAGGCAAATTTCTGAACGTACTCAAATGTTGGCCGGTGTTTCACATGATTTAAGGACACCATTGACGCGTATGAAATTACAATTGGCTATGTTACCCAAAAATGAAGAAAATAAAGAATTTGTTGACGATATTAATGAAATGGAAAAAATGTTGGACGGCTATTTGGCTTTTGTCAGCGGAGAAGGTGGCGAAGTTAATACGTTTGTTGATATGAATGAGATGATACTTAGTATATTAAATAAGTTTCGCAATTCAAAAACTATGATACGTTATACGACAAATGATCAAGTAAGCGCTATTCAGGGACGTGAGCAAGCATTAAAACGCGCCGTTACCAATATTATTTCTAATGCTTTTTATTACGGTAAAACGGTTGCTGTTGGTTTGGAGAGCAATAACAGTAAGCTAGAAATTAGGGTTGAAGATGACGGACCGGGGATACCGGAAGATAAAAGAGAAGAAGTATTTAAGGCCTTTTATCGAATTGAAGGTTCTCGTAATAAGGAAACAGGTGGTGTAGGTTTAGGTTTATCAATTGCGCGTGATATTATAGTTTCTCATGGTGGAACAATTGAATTAGACCAAAGTGATATGGGAGGCTTGAGGGTACTCATTAGTATTCCCTTATAATTCTCACATACGAAAATATGTATTTAAATAGGACGACGAAAGTCGTCTTATTTTAATAAAGAAACTCTGCGTAAAGCAGAGTTTCTTTAATGCTAATTATTATTTATATTAAACTCTTTTCCAACTTGTTCCGCTTGGAGTGTCTTCTAATATAATTCCTTGTTCTTTTAATTCGTTTCTGATTTTATCGGCAGTTGCCCAATCTTTATTCTTTTTTGCCTCCAATCTGGCATTAATAAGTTTTTCAATTTTGGCATCGCTATCTTCCGAATTATTACCTTTAAACCAAACCATTGGCTCTTGATAAAGCAAACCTAATAATTCGGCACTGGCAATTAATTCACCTTTATAATGTGCTTTTTCTTCTTCGGTTTCTGCTTTGTTTAAATTGGTAACAATTTCGTGCAAAACGGTAATAGCAAGAGGGGTGTTAATGTCATCTCTTAAAGCGGCTATAAGTTTTGGATTGGCTGTTACTTCTTTTGCTTTGATATCTTGAGTTTTTAACAAGGCGTTATAAAACTTATCAAGAACAGATTTAGCCTGTTCAAGACCTGCAAATGTAAAATTAAACGGTTGGTGATAATGGGTTGTTAAAAACAATAGGCGTAAGGCTTCTGCCGGATATTTTGAAATTATTTCATCAACATTATAAAAATTGCCTAACGATTTTGACATTTTTACACCATCTACCATAAGCA
>JAZRHJ010000022.1:0-1038 GCA_045644695.1 Alphaproteobacteria bacterium
ATCGGTATTAAAAATAATGTTACAGTTATTGATGATTTTGCGCATAATCCGGATAAAGTAGCCGCTTCAATGTCAGCATTAAGAGATTATGAGGGGCGTTTGCTTGTTATGTTCCAACCTCATGGTTTTTCACCAATGCGTATGATGGGGCGCGAAATTATGCAAAGTTTTGCAAAATATATGCAAAGTGATGATATGCTTTTTGTACCTGAAATTTTTTATGCCGGCGGTAGTGTTAAGAAAGATATTTCATCGCTTGATTTGGTTAATTATGCAAAAACATTGGGAGTAAATGCCGAGTTTTATCAAACACGTGATGAAATTAGTGATAAAATTGTTAAATTGGCTAAAGCCGGTGATAGAGTTATAATTATGGGTGCAAGAGATAATTCTTTGCCGATTTTTTGCAAAAATATATTAAGCGAGGTATAAAATGCTTAAAAAAGGTGATAAAGTTGCAATTGTCTCACCTTCGTCATGTATTGATAAAAATGCTCTTGATTTGAGTATTGCTTGGTTTCACAATTTAGGTTTTGAAGTTGTTATTATGCCTCATGTATATGATGCAAAAACATATACGGCAGGAACAGATTTTGATAGAGCAGATGATGTAAATAGAGCTTTTGCCGATGCTTCCGTAAAGGCAATATTTTGTTCTCGTGGCGGAGCCGGGGCAACAAAAATGCTCAAATATTTAGATTTTGATTTAATTGAAAAAAATCATAAACCTATATTTGGTTTAAGCGATTCAACTGCTTTGCAAAATGCTGTTTTTGCTAAAACTGGTGTTTCTTCATATACTGGGTTTTTGCCGGTTTATGATTTTAAGGATGGTTCTTTAGATGAAATTTTATTGTCTTCACTAAAAAATATATTTTTTGGTAATGAACAAGTCATAAAAAGCGGAAAAACTATTAATTTTGGTAATTGCGAGGGAATATTAATCGGTGGAAACTTAAGCGTTTTATGCTATTTATGCGGAACACAATATTGCCCTGATTTTAAGAATAAAATTTTACTTTTAGAGGATGTGGGTGA
>JAZRHJ010000023.1:0-1026 GCA_045644695.1 Alphaproteobacteria bacterium
TTCAATATGTACGATCACAGCACGAACTACAAAACCGGGGAAACATCACTTTTTAAACGTTGGCTGACTTATGATCCCGTATCTGAATTAATAATTGATTGCGACTATTACACCCGGACCGAAAAAACGCCGGAAAGATTAGAACGGGAAAAGATAGCGGAAATAATGACAAGCTGTGTTTATACCGGGAAAACTATTTCACATTATGAAGTAGAAAAGATTATGGGAAAATTAAACATAACTATTAAATAAAATAACAGCCCCCGGTTATTCCGGGGCGCATTATGGAAAGAGAGGTAAAAAACAATGAGAGAAAGATATATAAACGCTATTGCATGGATGTTCGGATTTACCAAAAAACAGGCCACAAAATATTACAACGCTAACAAACGCAATTTAGATTTATTAAGCACTATTTTGACGGGCTATGATATGGGCGCAAAAAAGACTTTTTACAATGACTAAAAGGGGGATATATTATGAATAATAATTTATATAACAAAGCATTCGCAATAAATGCAGCTAGTATTTATATGTTTAAATCTGGCAGAAAAAATTCTATTTGCAGTGATACTATTAGCATCAATCATTTAATAAACCATACCGAAAACCGCCGGGTAGATGATGAAAGAATTATACAACAATTTATAGATACGCTCGAAAGTATCGTATTTACATCTTTAGATTTTAAAAAGCATCTTGAATTATCGGTATATATGGACTATGGCAAAAACAGCAGCTATATTAACGCTAATAAAGAATTATATAATACATGGGAAGATATTCGTTTTTCGTGGCAGCGTGTACAATTTTCTAGTATTGAACAATGTATAAATTTCTTGTATAGTATTTATTGCTTGATATATCCATACAATGAAATAAATTTAAGTAATACCATTTACAATGATCCTAGTGTAAAGTATTATATAAATATGTATTATAAAAAAGAGGTAGCAGCATGAAAAAAGATAAACTATGGACCGGACTTTATATTCTATTCTTGATTATAACAGCGCCGATCTGGAT
>JAZRHJ010000024.1:0-1021 GCA_045644695.1 Alphaproteobacteria bacterium
AAAAACTTGTTAAAATAAATAATCAATATGGTGTTCTTAATCGTAAATTAACTTTCATAGATTTAAGATATAAAAATAAAGTTAGTGTTGCTTTGAGCAATACTCCCGATGAAGAATAAAATATCTGTGAGGTGATAGTTAGTGAATCGTCCTTTTGTAAAGCCATCTACATTAGCAACTTTGGATATAGGCTCATCCAAGGTTTGTTGTGTTATTGCACATATTGGCGGGCGAGATAAAAAAATTGAAATTGTAGGGTACGGATATAATGCATCTCGAGGTATAAAAAATGGTGTTGTTACCGACATTAATCAAGCAACGTTATCTATTTGTAATGCAGTTGAAACGGCCGAGCAAATGGCTAATGAGCGCATAGGAAATGTGATTATTAATGTTTCGGGTGAAAAAACTCGTTGTATCATTCGCAATACTTCAATGTCACTGCATAAAAATAAACCTATAAGTGAAGCAGATATTGAAAAAATTATCAATAAAAGTAATTCAAAAATTAATGTTGCCGATAATGAACTGATACACTGTTTACCTACAAATTATAGGGTTGATGGCGGCGAGTGTATTAAAAATCCGCGTAATATTTACGGTGAGAATTTGAGTTTAGATTTAATGCTTGGTTTTTATCCAGAAATGCTTTACAAAAATTTAGTCGCGGTAATTGAAAATTCTCATCTTGAAATTGTGCTTAAAACATTTTCAGCATACTCTTCTGCTCTTGCATGTATGGTTGAAGATGAAAAAGAATTAGGGGCAACCGTAATAGATATTGGTGGCGGAACTACAAGTATTGTTACTTTTAAGAACGGTTATCCGACACATTTTTCTACAATTCCGGTTGGCGGGAATAATATTACTAATGATATTGCATGGGGATTAACTACTTCGGCAGCACATGCCGAAGATTTAAAAATTCGTCAAGGTTGCGCATTTTTAATCAGTCAAGATGAGGAAGAAACAATAAATGTTTATCCTGTTGGTGAAGAAGAAAGTCGGAGGCCAAGCGGTC
>JAZRHJ010000025.1:0-4142 GCA_045644695.1 Alphaproteobacteria bacterium
GATGTGGATATAGTTTTAAGGATAATTGTATTTGGAATATATTTATATTATTTTATTTTAATATGTAAACCATTTTTTTAAATATGAGGTAAAGATTATGGCAGAAAAAAATAATCCGTGGGAAGCAGAACTACCGCCTGAACAATGGGAACCGGTTGTTCCAACTCCTAAAAGAAAAAAAACAGTTAAAGTTGTAAAATTTCCCAATGTTAAAAACAAATTTGAACTGCCGCATATAAAAATATTGGTTATGATATTGTTGTTATTGTGGATTGCTTCCGGTTTTTATCAGGTGAGCCCAAGCGAACAAGGTGTTGTTTTACGTTTTGGTAAATATGTTGATACAACAGACGCAGGTTTGCATTATCATTTACCTTATCCTATTGAAGAAGTGATAAAAGTGAATGTTACACAAGAACGTAGTATTAACTTAGGTGTTGCCGAAACGACATCTTTATCAAATCGTTATTATAACAATAATTCAAGTGTAACACTTAATTCGTTTACCGAAAGCCATATGCTTACCGGTGATGAAAATATTGTAGACATAAACTTAACGGTAGTTTGGAAAATTAAAGATGCTAAAGACTACTTATTTAATGTAAGAAGTCCAGATGTTACGGTAAGAGTTGCGGCGCAATCGGTATTGCGTGAAATTGTCGGTCAATCAGAAATGCAACCTATAATTACCGGAGATAGAGGAAAAGTAGAAGAAGAAACCAAAGAAGAGTTACAAAAAGTTTTAGATGATTTTGGTTCAGGTATAGTAATTGTTCGTGTTAAATTGCAAAAAGCAGATCCGCCAAAGCAAGTGGTTGATGCATTTAATGAAGTTCAGCGCGCAAAAGCCGATATGGAAAGATATAAAAATGAAGCAGAGGCATATCGTAACGAAGTGTTGCCGAAAGCAAAAGGAGAGGCCGTAAAACGTTTGCAAGAAGCCGAAGCATATAAACGTGCAGTTATTGATAAAGCGAAAGGTGATGCCGAAAGGTTTAATTTGATATACAATGCATATAAGCAAGGTAAAAAAGTTACAGCAAAACGTTTATATTTAGAAACAATGGAAGATGTGTTATCAAAATCTGATACGGTAATTATTGATCCATCCGCTAAAGGCTCAAATGTATTACCGATATTACCGATTAGCAAATAGGGGATAAAAAATGAAGAATAATGTTTTATATGTAATAGGTTTTGTTATCGGAGCACTCATAATTTGTTTAAGTTCATCAATTTATATTGTTCATCAAACCGAACAGGCAATTGTGTTACAATTTGGCGAACCGGTAAGAGTTGTAAAAGATGCCGGATTGAAATTTAAAATTCCTTTTATCCAAAATGTAGTATTTTATGATACTAGATTGTTAAATTTAGATCCGCCAGCACAAGAAATAGTTTTAAACGATAAAAAACGTTTAGATGTAGATAGTTTTACCCGTTATCGTATTATTGATCCGTTGAAATTTTATCAAACAGTCAGAACAGAAACGCAAGCAAGAAGTAAATTGGAAGAAATTGTTAATTCTTCCGTTCGTAAAGTGTTAGGGCGCATTACACTTCAAGAACTATTGTCACAAAAACGTTCTGATATAATGTCGGATATAAGTTCAGCAGTTAAAACAGACGCTGAGCAAATAGGTGTAAATGTCGCAGAAGTTCGTATCAGAAGAGCCGATTTACCTTTAGAAGTGTTGCAAGCAATTAATGATAGAATGAAAGCTGAACGTGAACGTGATGCAAAAGAATTTAGAGCGCAAGGCCAACAAATGGCTCAACAAATAAGATCGACAGCTGATAAAGAAAGTACAATTATTGTTGCCGAAGCAGAAAAACAAGCGCAAATCATAAGAGGTGAAGGCGACAATCAAGCAACTACAATTTGGAACGATGCGGCAAATATAGATGCTGATTTTTATGCTTTTTATCGTTCATTGGAAGCATATAGAAAATCATTTAAGGATAAAAATTCTTTTGTATTGTCACCAGATTCCGAATTTTTTAAATATTTTAATTCGAGCGTGAAATAAAAATGGACTTTAAAAAACTTGTATTTGGTTTGTCGTTAATAGTTAGTTTTAATGTTAATGCTCAAACATCTTTTGCACCCTTGGTAGATGAATTGATGCCGGCAGTGGTCAGTATATCTACCAATATTACTCATAAAAATGATACACCTAATGTACGTGATGATTTAATTTATGAAAATTATCAACGTGAAATTTTAGGTTCTGGCTTTGTGTTTAGTGATGACGGTTACATAGTTACCAATGCACATGTGATATCTGATGCTGATACAATATCCGTAATTACTAATGAGAACGATTCATACAATGCAGATATTGTTGGAATAGATGAAAAAACAGATATAGCGTTGATAAAAGTTAATTCAGATAAGAAATTAAATTCTGTTGTTTTGGGCAATTCAGATGAAGTTAATGTCGGTGATTGGGTATTAGCCATAGGAAATCCGTTCGGGCTTGGAAACAGTGTAACAGCAGGTATTATATCGGCCAAATCACGAGATATCGGCGATAATTCGTATAATGATTATTTTCAAACCGATGCGTCAATAAATCAGGGGAATTCCGGTGGTCCCATGTTTAATATAAACGGTGAAGTCATAGGAATTAACAGTGCCATATTTTCTGCTTCTGGAAATGGTGTCGGGGTAGGTTTTGCACTACCGTCAAATGATGTAGCATGGATAATTAACCAATTAAAAAACAACAAAAAAGTGGTTAGAAGTTGGTTGGGTATAGAATTAAAACCGGTAAAAACGAAAAATAATGTATATGGTTTGGTAATTACTTCTGCGCTTGATGAAAAAATAGTAAAAAATAACGGATTAGAAGTTGGTGATATTATACTTGAAATAAATAAAGAGCAAATATCGTCACCTAAAAAGTTTATGCAAACAATATCAAAGTTAACGCCCGAAACAGATGCAGAACTTACATTATGGCGTAATAATAATGTAATAAATCAAATAGTTAAGGTCAAAATATCACCAAATAAGTCGCTAAATAAAAAAATACTGCTTGAAAATGGGGAATATATACAAGAATTAGGAATATATATTGTCGATAATAAAATAACAGCATTTGATAAACAATCGCAACTAAAACTTAATGGGGCTACAATAGGTGACAAAATAATAAAAGTAAATAACGAACCGATAAAAAATGCTGAAACACTTAAATTTTATATATCTATAGCAAAATCCGCAAAAGAAAATATTGTTTTAGATATGGAAGATACTAACCAAGAAATGTATTTTATTGAACTTAATATTTAAGAGGAAAATATGCGCGTAGACTTTTATCATTTACAAAAACAGGTATTAGAAGATGTTCTGCCTAAATTGATAGAAAAAGCATACTCTACCGGAGAAAAAATTAAAATAAAAATTGGTACGGAACAAAGAATTGAATTTATAAATTCATTACTATGGACTTATAATGAAGAATCATTTTTACCACATGGTTCAAAAAAAGACGGATTTGCTGATTTACAACCGATATGGCTTACAGAAGATGATAAAAACCCTAATGATGCCGAATTTTTATTTTTGGTAGATGGTGCAAATGTAAGTCAATCTGAAGTTGTAAATTTCCAAAGAATTTTTAATATTTTTGATGGTAATAATGCAGACGAATTAGCTAAAGCACGAAATTTGTGGAAAGAATTAAAAGCATTAAACAGCGAAATTCATTATTGGCAACAAGATAATATGGGACGCTGGGTTGAAAAATAATATTTGTTGTCAAAAAATAAAAAACAGTTGATATTTCGTATTTAAAAATATAACCTTAAACTAATGTCGAACTATATTTTACTGGAGATAATATATGTCTGAAAATAAAGATATTGTAGTTGCAAAAAATACCATAAATCAAGAAATTGAAGCATTACAAACAATGGGCAATATGATTGACGAATCATTATCCGAAGCGCTTAATTTGTTAGAAAATTGTAATGGAAGAGTTATTATAACCGGAATGGGAAAATCGGGTCATATAGGTCGCAAAATTGCAGCGACAATGGCATCTACCGGTACTCCGTCATTTTTTATTCACCCAGGTGAAGCTAGCCATGGGGATTTGGGCATGCTAAGCCAAAATGATGTTGTAATTGCTATA
>JAZRHJ010000026.1:0-10598 GCA_045644695.1 Alphaproteobacteria bacterium
GGGACGATGTTGAGGTTATAGGTAATATATACATATCGGAGAAAAAGCCGCTCCCGCCGTATTTGCTGGACCTTGTATGTAAATACTATTACAAAAAAGAAACGGTTGAGGATAAAGAATCAATCGATTACATCCTTGCTAAACAAATTGTAAATGCATTTTACGGCCTATGTTGCGCATCGGTATTTCATCAAAATTACATATTCACCGGTGAGGAAATGGAATTATTTGAATCGGTGCCGGATTGGGGAAAGCTGCGGGAACGTCAAATCCTACTACCGCAATGGGGAATATGGATTTCAGCATATGCGCGCCGGGAATGCATTAAAATTCTCACAAAATATTGTGACCCCAATGATATGGTATATGCCGATACCGATTCATGGAAAATTAGGCATCCTTTGTCATACCGCGATACATTCAGGACATACAATGCCGAAATGGATTGTCGATTAATGGCACTCGATCTCTCAAAACTCGATTTTGAGTTTATCGGTTGCAAGGATGAAAACGATTTGAAACAAAAGCTCATGGGATTGGGTCATTTTGAATTTGAGGCGCATATTCTCCGAATTAAGGCCCTCGGATGCAAACGTTACATATATTTGGATGATAAGGGCAAATTAGTCGCAAAATGTGCCGGTATGACAAAACAATCATTCATCGATTATATGAAATTACATCCGGATGAGGACCCGTTTGATTTGTTCGATTTCAATCTCACGATACCGCCTGAAATAAGCCACAAAATGGCATCAACGTATCAACTCAAATCGAAATCATACATTGTAGACCCCGACGGAAATGGTGAGGAAATGGGAGAATTATCCAGCGTATGTTTGACACCCATTCCGTTTTGTATGAAATCGAATAATGATTATATTGCATGGTTTAAACAAATCCAAAAACATTTAGGGAGGAAATATTGATGAATTTATTTGAATTAGGAAATGAGATTATACATTGGCTTGACTCCAATTGTGTTGAAACTGACAAGGAACATATTGATGAAGCAAGAGCATTAATTGATGAATGCATCGATTTTGCATTCTCCGATTATATATACATGAGGGATGTCGATGATGAATGATGCGGGATTATATCAATTAGGATTGGAAATCATCAAAAAAACATATGGCGATTTAAACCGAAACAAACGCGCAATGCTGCGGGAATTTAAAAGGCGGCACAAATGGAGAAATGGACGAAAACTGTATGTCGTAAAACATCACCGCCGTTGTGTTGTAACATCGGGGTTCGACATATGCCGTTGGAAATTTAAAGAATATCATGCGGAATATAAAAGATGTTTAGAATTTTTTCACGATCCTGAAAATATATGGTTTGCATTGTATGACATTGAACCGGATTATTTTAATAAATTAATGGAGGAACACGAACATGATTATGCAGCCAATTGATAAAGCGATTTTATTATTGCAAATTCTTGATATCTTGGTATTAATCCGAATCGTTTTGGATATATATCATATAATTATTCTAATTGCTAAAATGGAGGGAGAAAAATGAAACAAAATGTGAAATATATAAAAATCAAACAATGTGTGGGAAATGGAATGTATCAATGCTATGGATGCAAACAAAAAGGAAAATGGAACCGCTCATGGGGATGTTTTCAATATGAAATTGCCGGATTTCCCGGTTCATATTGTTGGGATTGTGTATGTGAAATTGATATGAAAGTGGGTGCAAAACATGGTTAAATACATAAACAACAACCGTCAAAAAGGAATCAAAATTGATTGGAATCACATTTTCCGAATGTTCAAAAAGCTGGGGACACCACCGGAACGATATGATCCTACCGAATTACCAATAAAAGAGGTTAATTGGGCAGTTTTACTATCGGAACGTTCGGTCGGTAAAACAACACAATTGCTCCTGATCGGATTACTTTTATATAAAGAATACAAGATTCAAACGGCATATATTAGGCAGTACAAAGACATGATAACCGCCACCAAAACAAAAAACTTATATTCCGTTGTCAATGAATGGGGATATATTGAAAAGATATTCGGTGATGAATGGAATTCCACATATTTATGGCAAAAATATGTTTATCTTTGCAAACGTGATGAGAACGGTGACATCATATCGAAAAGCAATGACCCATTTTGTATCTTTTTGAGCGTGGACAAATCCGAGGATTATAAATCAACCCTCACGGTTCCCCGGTGCGATTGGCTGATATTTGATGAGTTTTTGTCGGGCAGGTATACTGATAACGAATTCGTTTCATTATGTCAATTACTCTCAACGGTAAAGCGTGACCGAATATCAACCAAAATTGTGTGCAGCTCAAACATGGTTGCGAAATATGGCATGTACCTCAACGAAATGGGCATTGATAAAGTTTTGGACCGTTTAAAACCGGATGAATCAGAAATCACGGAAACATGCCTCGGTTTGAAAATATATGTCAAAATTATTGAGAACGTGCAAAACAAAGATATGCAGCACGTTAATGAGAATTTGTCATATTTCGGATTTAAAAATAAGGAATTGCAATCAATTACCGGTGCGGAATGGCAAATCCGAAATTATCCACACTTGCCACGTCCGGAGGAAAATGAGGTTCGTGAGCTGATAACCCGTGACGTATATATCTATGCATTCGGGCATTATGTATGTGCCGAGTTTTACAATTCAAATCTAATGGGTAATTATGTTTTATATAGGCCATATGTCCTGACAACTCCTCCGGAGGATTCAATCATTTTCACGGACCAAATACCATATAAAAGCAATGAGATTTACGGTGTCGGAACGGGCACAAAATTTACAAGATTGTGGGATTTATACCGGGCACATAGAGATTTTTATTCATCAAATGACATCGGATACATGATAGAATCATACATCAATTCGATTGACTTTAGCCGATAATGTGATATATTTTAATTGTTCCCTATGTCGTTTACTGCGACCCTTTTATACTTTGAGATTTGGAATGCAAACGAAAACGGGCAATCACACGAAATTGTGATTGCCCGTTTTGTTATACGATATCAATAAGGAATAAACATTCTTTTGCAAAATCCTCGAAAATTTCTTTGAGGAAATTGAAACGGCGTCCGTTCTTTTCCTCTTGCATCATTTGCATTGAGGTTGTAACACCAATATTTCCGTATGTGTGCTCATTCACCTCATCTTTTCTCGCTCCCTTTTGCAGCTCATCAGTGTGTGCTCCATGATCGATTGTAATGTCATGCGCCTCAACTCGTGAACTTGTTTTATTCCTATTAGTATAGGATGCCGAATCGTAGGGTGATACTTGATCCTCCGCCGAGCTTTGAACAAGAGGATTTTTTGTTTTATCCTCATAATGAGCCATAACATTTTTGTCTGTTTGTGCTCCGACATCGGTTGTGATCTTCGATGTCTTATCATAATTCGATAATGGATCATAATTCTCAAGGATAGCCGTGTATATTTTCTGATAATTCGAAAATCTATTCAAGAAAAACGAATTCCATACATCCATAAATGTTGTATAGAGCTCAACACCGTCCGTCGGTGCATCACCGAGTGCAATGAATTTCCATGAAAGATATTCTTTCAAATACCGGTCCCACTCATCCGAATACATGAGAACATCGACGGATTCCGATTCGGGATTTGTAAAGCTTATAACAGCCGTGTGAGTGCTGGGAAAATCAACGTCTTTAATTGTTGCAATATGTGTGCTAATCTTTGCCATTTTCGTCATCCTCCTCATCCTTGTTTTCAGGTTCATTCTCGCCCTCTTTTTTATCATCGGGTGTTTCCTCGGGTCCGTCCTCGGGTGTTTCCTCGGGTAATTCCTCGGTTATATCCTCGGGTATATCCTCGCCGATTGAATCACGAACAAATTTTTCATATTCAATCAGCCATGCCGGGGAAAATGTCACGGTCATATCGGTTCCGAAAAGCTCATTCATGGCATCAACCGCAATCATTCTCATTTTCAGTTTTTCGAGGGGATAAATCATCGACACCGAATTGTTGCCATTGATTTCCTCGACTGACTGCTGCGCCATTTTTGATGATCCTTGCAAATCGTGACCGTTACGATTGAGGAACCAACGTTTCACATCCTCACGGATACGGGCCAAATATTGGATTTTATCGGCCGTTGTGACGTCCGTAACATTGAGAACGGGGATTTCATCACTTCCACCGTCAACGGCCTCCTTGACCGTTATTTTCCTATTTAATACGGTTGTGTTTTTACCACCTTTTCGGAGGTTGTTGAAAATCTCATTGATCTGGATTTTTTCTTTTTCATCCCTTGCGAGTGGTATCGGATACATTCGGGAATAATAAATATTATCATCGATTGATATGTCGATATCGGTGAGGATGTCCGATGTTTTCAGGACATCAAAATCGGGTGTGTGCTTTTTATTATTCCAAAATACAACACAATCGGTTCCGATTTTCCAATCTACGGATTTACCATTCCCGGTTGCTCCAATAAATCTTGTTGGGTATCCGTACAGATCCAGCTCACCACCTCCAAGGCCGCCCCGGACAAATGTGAGTTTTCCGTCTACTTTTCCAACTCCGAGGATACCACCCATTATGAGATACTTTTCGAAATCCTCAAAATGTTCCTCGATATCCTCGGGGATGTTATCATAATCAAACATCCCGAGGGGGATTGTGACGACCTCATCAAAATTTGCTTTCATGATGTAATCGGCACTTGAAATTGCTTTTCTGAATTCGTCAAAAAATTTCATGTTTTACCTCCTAAAAAATGACACCTTGTTTCATTAATCCGATAATTTCCGTGATTTCTTCCTCGGTTGCTGCACTTGCAAATCGTAAATCGGCAAGCTCACAATAACCGGATAATGCGGATGCGGGGCCCATATAGTATGAGGGCCAATTATAAAGCGTGTGCAGCTTGTCGGGTGTGATTGAATTTTTTTCGGTAATCTTCAAATAACAATAGTTGATGTCATAAATGTTCATACACGATGACACATTGCCAACAATCTCAACCTTTGGATATTTTCCAACCGATGCAATGCCCGATATCATTTCCGTTGCTCCCTTGGTAACCATTCCGGCACCAATCGATGCGCCAACACCCGTTCCGACCATTGCCGTGCCCGCTACCATTTCGCCGGCGCCTTTTATCATGTTACCAATTCCCGATAAATCGGATTTTGCCTTGTTGACCTGATCGGTTCCGAGTAATGGAATATCATAGCCAACGGAACCGTCAACGCGGTCAATGAGTTTATCGTTTGCAAACAGATAATATCTGATGTTATGTGTGAGGATATCGAATGCTAATTCAACCTTAAGATTTTTATTGAGATACTGCATCACATCAAGCGGATAAAATCCGACAAATGGCAAATATATCTCATATTTAAAATTAGCATAATCGCGCCAATCACCATATACGGGGTCAATTGTTGTATTTACTATCGTTATACGATTTCCCGATTCTTTTGTTTCTGATACCCTCGGATATGAATAACCGGTATCATGAAATCCGAGATATAATTCCTGATTATCGGTTTTATAAAAATCGGAAACATTAAAGGGTACCCAATAGCAACCGACAATGAAATCAATTGGATTGTTTGACCATAGCCAAACACCGTCCGTTATTTCCTGAATAATTGTCGGGTCGTCATCATATAATACATCCATAACGTTTTTTATCTGATTTGCCGATAATGCCCAAACATTGACACCTATTCCCGCAGCTTTCACGCTGGGAGCGGGAACGGTTGTTTCATCCTCATTCTCTCCGGTTGTCGGGTCCCTCTTTTCAAGTTGTCCGGCATTTTCCGCCTCATCCTCGCCGATGAGGCCGTCACCGTACTGATCGCCCTTTGCATCGGAATCGAAAATCGGAATGTTTGTATTTACAATTGAAACATAAAAATCGCCGTTGTTGTAATCCGTCCACGATCCACGGAAATATTCCGATAATGCGGTAGTTAACAAATGCCCAATTTGCCATGTCGCATCGGTTCTCTCTTTATATTTAAATGTCGGAGGTAGTCCAAGGCCTTGCATGTGCAATGTCATGTTGGGTGTTGCACCGCCATTATCGTGCCCCGGATCAACGAGCCAAATTTTAGCACCGGGCGGAATCTGAAAACGATTCATTTTTGTTGCACTTGCGACTTGTGTTCCGTTCTTTTTCAGCCAATTCGAAATATAATATGTCTGATTTGCGGGGATTGTATCCTCAACATCACCTGCGTTTTGTGCATCCTCGGCATCCGCCATATCACCTGATACGCAATTTGTCACGCGGTCGTTATCGTCCGTAATTGATGTACATTCATATGCGTCGCCCGTTTTTGGAACGTCAACATCGAGTGCCCAATCTGTACAGAAAATCGGGAAATCCGCCTCGATAGTAATATCGAGCATACTTTCTGATACTGTACCCACAAGAGCTTGTGAAAATCCATTCCAATTGGGTGTAGTTATAAACGAATCTCCACCGCTATCGATAAGCACGGGGGATGTAATATCAATTCCGGTATCAATTCCCGTTGATGCTCCGACAATCAAATCACAATATGTCATCATTGCGGGTGCTACTGATATTGCATAATATACGGGTGGTGCGGTCTGATCCATGTTTCGATATCCGAAACGGGATGCGGGGAGCTGACTTGTAGTCGGTGTTAACTCATACTCCCAAAACTGCTCCTGATTGTTAAACTTAACCGTCCATTTTATATGATATTTTGATTGTCCGGGCGTAAATGTTGACGGTATAAAATGGATATTTGCCTGATTGACACCATATTCGGCGAGTAATATATCGTTCATCATTTACCTCCTATAATTAATACATAAGTGCCTCCGGTTATACCCGTAGACATTTTACGGTATGTGATTTTTTCTGTGGGTAACGTCATAACCATGGGATCGGGGATTGTTAAATTCTTTATATTTGAGCGGGTTGCCGTGCAGCTCCCCGCTCTTATAGCTGAATTATATGTTTTTAAAACATCAACATGCCCGGTTATAAATATACGATGTCCCACAATCGCAATGTTTGTGATGAAATAATAACGTCCGAGGTCCTCGATATACATATAATTCTTTGTGAGAATTGTTGAATCATATTCGAGATCAATGACGGGGTTTATCACGTCCATGTCGTTTTTAATCGTACATGTTTTTGATGTTGCCGTCCCGAGCGTTTTATTGAGCACAATTGGATTGATGTTCATTGTGTAGAGTTTAACCGTCATAATTTTTCACCTACTTCAAATATCTGATCGTATAACCGGTTGCGGTTCCGTTTGCGCCGGAATTTCTGATATATAGATGTCCACTATTTAACATTACGGGGTCCATGAATAACCCTTTTTCGTATCCAAAACCACTTTCACCGTCGGCATAAATGTGAGCCTCCAAGAGTTTTGTTGCGGGTATTACTCCGAGATCAACCCAATTACCGTATGAAACGGACACACCCGTTTCAAATATTACGGTTTTTTCATAAACCTTTGTTGTACCATCAATCCATGTTCCGATTTCGTGTTCGTCGGTGGAATATGAAACGCCGGATGTTCCACCACCGCCCCCATTTTCCTCGAGATTGTGGATTCTTGCCTCCATAGAATATAAATCATAATTTCTTATGATTTTGGGTGTGGGTGTATCTCTTAAAACTTTAGTTGTTTTCTTTGCCATTGTTTTTTCCTCCTATAAAAATAGGCGAGGCCGTGGCCCCGCCTTTGGTGGTGTTGATTATGATGAAAATGTGATTTTTCCGCTTGCAACGGTTGCAGTTTTTCCAATCGCGGGAACCGAACCAACAATCGACGAACCCGATTTGTGGATTGATTCCATAGATGCGGGACCAACTCCGATTGATGATGCCACCATATCATTGAGTGATATGGGAATCTGCATATTTTCCGCATATTCAAATTTCTTTGCGGCCTCAGCGCTGATTGTCTGTGCTGAACTTGATGTGATATCTACTCCGGGGAGTGAAATATTTGCTTTTCCGAACATGTTAAACACCTCCTATTCAAGTGTGATGAGAATTGCATTGTTGCGAGTATCTACAAAATACTGTGCCCAAATACGGCGGAAATAATTTGTGAAATCGCCCTTTGCATTGTACTGTGCCGTTACGCGCTCCTCATGTGCAGTAATTCCGCAGCTCATAAACTTGTCATGGATAAGACATACGGCATAATCAATTGATGTTGCGGTTCCGTCACCGTCGAGATCACAATCGATTTCACCAATTTTTGACATATCGGGGATGAGTGATGTGCCGGAATTCTGCCAATAATTAATTGTGTCGAATTCTCCAATCTCAACAAGCTCTTTATGGTATACACCTGACTGCATGTTTACCTCGAGTGCGGTTGCCATAGGTGCCAGCATTGTGACGATTGTGTCCGATTCAGGTGTGAATGTTTCAACGGTTCCGTCGTTATACTTTGCGGAAATGTCGGTAATTGCTCTCTTAAGGTTGAGAACAAGCTCCGCAAACCACTTGAGGAATGTTGCATCATGCATTGCGCCGTCAACGGTGAGTGATGTTCCATATGTTGTATTATATAGTGTGAGTGCCTGAATACGTCCAGATGCTTTTGTTGCTGCAAGTGCACGGAGCGTTGTGAGCTGGAGTGAGTAAAGATGTACATTCATTGTGTTTTCAGCACGGTTCTGAATGTATGAAATTACCTTGTTAAGATCATCAATACTTGTGAATGCAGTTTTCCACATGTTATTGGGAACGCTCCAATCAAGCTCAAATGATGCATCCTTTGTATAAACCTTGTTATCGGGTGAGAATCCAACATATACGTTTGGATCATATGAAACACCGTCGACAAGATTCTGTGAAACATCGTCGGTCACATGTGATAATCCGGCCTTTACACGCTGAATGATTCCGGCCCATTCTGTATAATCCCTGAAAATACCTCCGACAACCTTTGAGAAAATTCTCTCATCAAAATATGTCTTTGCTACTGCTGCCACGAAATCACCGGTTGTGTCAATGAGCTGTGATGCGCTCAAATTTGCGACCGCCGTTCCGAGATCAATTAGGTTCCCGAGATCCTCGGAGATTGTTGTGCCCTCGCCAAGGACATTGGGCACGATTGTGTTGTTTAATAGTGTTGCAATCTGTGCGTTTGTCATTGTTTTACCTCCATAAATTATTGTATGACCGATGCGGTCAAAATGACTATATCTTTAATATAATATTAGTTATTTTATATGTCAACACACAATAAAACACCCAACGTTTAGCGCCGTTGGGTGTTTCGAAAGGAAGTATTAAAATGCCTACATTGAATTAGTCCTTTTTAATGGGTGCGACATAATCGGGATGTGTTTCTTTGATCTCGAATGTTACGGTGTCGCCTGAATCGGTGTGCATATCCTTGATATTATACAATGAATATTTACCGCTCCAAAATGCAGCTTTTTCCTCATTGTTGAATTTTTCAACATATCGTGCCGGGAGATTGATAAAACATTCCTCGGTGATGAGTGTTAATGTGTCGGAATATCCCTTTTTCTTTGATTCCGTGATAAAGAATCCGAAAATGCGATATTCCTTGCTACGGTCCACATCCTTGAGTTTTTTGAACTCATGTCCCTCGGTTGTGAATGGTAATTCGTAACGATCATAGTTGTTGTTTAATGATTCAAACATGTTTTTTCCTCCTTGTGAGATGTTTTCGTTGATTTGTGCGTTATCGCTATTTTATATCGTCGGAGCCGTCCAGCTTTTTGACTAACTCCGTCAATACCATGGTGTTATTGTTGACGGCCGTTGCGAGTGTTCCGATCTTCTCGATTGAATCTTTGAACATCTCATTGCTTTTGTCATAGCTGTATTTTATGAAATAAGCCGCAATTAAGAATGAACAAATCGGAAATCCGACCGTGCTAATTGCCTGAACCCAATCCATGTCATTGTACCTCCTTTACATATTCGTTGGACACAAAACCCTTGTATTTGGGAACGTATGACCAATTCTTTTCAATTTTTATTTTAGTGCCTTTTGGCAATGTGGTCAAGATTTTGGCATCCGTTGAGGGTAATGATCTGACATTTAGTGGGTCATTTTTTGTGTTCACGATTGCATTATAATCGATGTCTAATATTTCGTTGACGTGATCGTGAACGATTATCAATGAACGAGTATATGCCGGTGATGTGGCATATCCACATTTTTGAATTTTTTCGGCGGCCGATTGAAAATCCGATGTGCTCCATACCGGCGCATATCTTGACCATTTTAACAATTTGAAATAATCATCGATTGCGGCTGCGAGTGTTTCATATTTGCAAAATCGGGCCGTTATTGTTTTACATTCACCATTTATGTATTCCGTTGTTTTGGATTCATAATATGGTTTATTGCCCGTGGCCTTGATGCCGAACGGAGCGTTGTTGTTCATCATCAATTTGCTTGATCCGTAACCGGTTTCAAGACACGATTGACACAAACATAACATCCGGATGTGTTCGGGGATATCTTTTCCCCGGCAATATTCCTCAATCGAGGAATACATTAAGTTAACATATTCAGTTTTATTCAATTTTTTCACCTCCCAAAATC
>JAZRHJ010000027.1:0-4995 GCA_045644695.1 Alphaproteobacteria bacterium
TTATGAATTTTAAAGATTTAGGATTGAGTGAAAAAACCATAAAAGCAATTGAAGAAACCGGCATAAAAAAACCGACAACCGTTCAAACAGATGTAATTCCTTCTATTTTAGAGGGTAAAGACATTTTTGCAATTGCTCCCGGACGTTGTGGAAAAACTTGTTCTTATGTTTTTCCTCTTATAGATATTATATCACGCAGACAAGGGCAAAATATCTTGATTATAACTGCAGATTCTTCCCAATCGGTTATTATATCCGATAGGTTGGCAGTGTTTAACAAATATCACGAAATTTGCGAAGAAACACTACAAAACGAACACCAAGAAATAAATTCCGAAGCAAATGTCATAATTGCAACACCTGATTTATTGCTCGATATATCTGCCGAAAACAAGATTGACTTTAATTCAATTAATATATTGGTTGTTGATGATATAAACCTGATTAAGAAAAAACATCAATTAGATAACTTAGAAAAAGTATTGGAAAAATTACCGGCAAATAAACAAAATATAGTTTTTACAAATCGTCGTTCCAAAGAAACTCAAGATATTTTGGATAAAATATTAAAAACTCCGGCAGAAATTAAAGTAAATAAAGACAAAGAAGACGAAACACAATCAGAAGAAAATATTAAGCAAGAGGTTTGTACTCAAGAAAAAACAGAACTGACACCTAAAACTCAAGAAAACACAAAGAAAAAAACAGCGCTAAAATATCCTAAACCAGATTATGAAGCAATAAGTTTATCTGAAAAATATCATACTTTTGGAAATAAAACGCCGGCATTCTTGCTTACAAAAGGCGAGATTGCCAAAAATGAATTTTAATTAATAAAAAATACTTGCGAGAATCTAAAGCATAAGATATAAAAGCAAAAAAACAAAAAATAAGGAGATAAAAATGGCAGGACATTCCCAATTTAAAAATATTATGTACAGAAAAGGTGCACAAGATGCAAAAAAGGCTCGCGTGTTTGCAAAATTAGCGCGTGAAATTACAGTTGCAGCCAAAAGCGGTATACCCGAACCAGATAAAAACCCACGCTTAAGATTAGCAATTCAGGCCGCAAGAGCAGAAAGTATGCCTAAAGATAATATTGAGCGTGCCATTGCAAAAGCAACACAAACTGCCGGCGGAGCAGATTTTGTTTCTATGCGTTATGAAGGGTTTGCACCCAATAAAGCCGCTATCATAGTCGAAGCGTTAACCGACAATAAAAATCGCACTGCCAGCAATGTGCGTACAATTTTTGGTAAACGAGGTGGTGCTATGGGAGAAACCGGCTCTGTTGCTTTTAACTTTGAACGTATTGGTTTTATACAATATCCTGTGAATGTTGCAGATGCCGATACAATGTTTGAAAATGCTTTGGAAGCTGGCGCAAACGATGTTATTTCAGATGATGAGTTTCATGAAATTGAAACATTACCTGACGATTTGGCAATTGTTACCGAAGCGTTAGAGATAAAATTTGGCACTCCTTCTGCCTCTCGTTTAGATTTTAAGCCAACCGTAAAGGTTGATATTACAGATATCGAAACCGCTAAAAAGTTTTTAGAGTTTATTGATGCTTTAGAAGAAGATGAAGATGTACAGCACGTATATCACAATGCTGAAATATCTCAATCGATTATGGCAGAATTGGAAAAAGAATAGTTGGTAAAAATATTTGGACTTGACCCCAGCCTTTCCTCAACCGGCTGGGGTATTGTTGAGGCTCAAAACAACCGTTTGATATATATTGCAGACGGTTTTATTCCTACTGATGCAAAACTTCCCATTGAACAACGACTTAACATAATCTATCGCACATTATGTAATGTTATTGAAACATACTCTCCCGATGAAGCATCAATTGAACAAACTTTTTTAAATTCTAATCCGTCAACATCATTAAAATTGAGTATGGCAAGAGGAGTTGCTATTTTATCGGCAGGAACACATAACATTCCTTTATTTGAATACGAACCTACAAAAGTAAAAAAAGCAACTGTTGGTGTTGGACATGCCGAAAAATCACAAGTAGAAACAATGGTTAAAATATTATTGCCTAATGCAAAACCTAAGAACAATGACGCTTCGGATGCGTTAGCAATTGCCATTACGCATGCTCATTTTCGCAAAGCAATATTAAAGTAAATAAACTAATCAACGATATCCGCTTCGTAAGCATACACAATTTCGCTGTCTTCTTCCTTTTCGGTATCAGATATCTCGCATATCAACAGTTTATCGGCGTCTGCCAAACTGTTGAATATATCATCAGGAATATTTTCTAAAACTACACATTCATTATCATTACGATACAATTCTGCCGTATTTTCCGATACATTCAAAACAAACCTAGCATTTTCAGGTTCTTCTTTACCGGCATATAACAAAAGCATAACTTCATCTTCATCATTAACAACAAAATCATACATTGTATTATTAGTCATAAACATACTCCTTATTAAAATATTTTTTTCTATATTAAGACCAATAAAATATTTTACAAGCATTTTATTTATAATATTAATATCTGCGATAATCTTTACACATATTTTTACCTAAAATCATTGCTTTATCACTATCGGGCAAATTATCTGTTTCACCAAAATTATACATAGAACAATTAAATTCTTCAATATCGTCTAATCCGCCATTTTGTAAATCTATGATATTGTTATCATCTAACCCCGAAATATGAAAGTTCGGATAATTTTTATTATTTTGTAATTTCCCGCTATTCATTTTTCACGCCTCCACCTCGTAATATACATAATAGTATATCACAAAATTTAAACATACATTTAAGTATAATGAACGCCTTATTTTCCTTGAGAACGCTTTCTAGCGGTTTCGATGTACGACTCTTCATCACCTTCACGTCCATGATATGCCAATGAAAATGTCTGAACCATAAAACCATACGGATTATAACTTCTGGTCGACTTATTACGGAAATTCAATTTGACATATCTAATACGCATTGCAACACGCCAATATGAAATAACCGGCTCAGTTTTTTTACCGAAAAAGTCATAACTTTTAATTTGAGCATGCCACAACCCTCTGGAAAGAGGTCTAATCCACTGTACCTCAATATATCTTTGCATTTTTTTATTTTTAGAAAGATTTATAAAGTTAGGCATATCAGATGTAATAAACTCTTCATACAAACTTTGCGCTTGTAACCAATAAAATGACGAGCCTTTACGCCAACGTTTTTTCATTTCACGTTCATTATCACTAATTGTGAAGCGCAATTGCAAATAATCATTAATATTTTTTTCCGCAATCAAGTCAGTTGCAAGAAATTCAACCTCTCTTTTTTGCACCATTTCAATTTGCGAAAAATAATCATTTATATTATAAAACTCCGGATACACATTCAATTGAGGTAATAAAAGATAAATTGTACTGGCAAGCATCATATTAAAGCAAATACTCATAACGGAGAACATAACCAAAAAGCGTGATGTCCATAAATATCTTCTCTCAGGAAACGCCTCCACATGCACTCTTTCGGGATATGCACCAATAATATCTGGACTTTCTTTTTCTCTATATCTAAAAAGTGTGTGAAAAATTTCAATCATTTGCTAATATTAACCTCAATTTTACGTTTATGTGTTATTTTATACACCAAAGTAGTATAAAATCAATTAAATACTGTTATTTTTTCTTAAAAAAAACTATAACAATATTTAAAATATATTTTAAGGATATTAAAATGAAAAAAATTTTCTGTTTTGCAATCAGCTTATTGGCTTTATCTGCTTGCCATAATTATGAGGATAAAGCGTCTTATGACAAACAACAATCTAAAGCATACTATTCTGATTGGGATAGAGCAATACGTATAGACGTTGATATGCAAAATATGTATGCCAACACACCACGTAAAATTGAACGCCCGATTGATATGTATATGGCTATGGCATTAGCATTAAAATATAATTACACAGGCAAAATGATTGCTTATGAAGAAAATTTAATTAAAGCGGGCAACTCGAATTATGCACAATTACAAGAAATTTTAAACAATGCCGGCTATATTAATACAAACAATTCATCACAAATTAGCCCTGATTTGAAGGTTGCGTGGAACATTTTGGATATGTCAACCGTTTATTATCAAACAAGCGACCCATCATTTAAGGCAAATATTGCCATTGAACAAAGCAGAAAAGTAACGCATAATATTTTACAAGAAGCCAGATTATTATATTGGAAAGCGTTAACTGCTCAACGCCTACTTCCTGTTATTGATCAAATGAGCGAATATATGACTTTAGAAGTTGATGAGATGAATGCTACCGCAAAAGAATTAGCAGCAAAAGGCGAAGCGCCATCACGAGATGACTTGATAAAAAAAAGAAAATATATGGAATCTGTTAAAAATTTAGCAACTCTAAAACGTGATTTAGAAACTGCTCAAAGCAGATTAGCAAGTCTTATGGGTTTCCACCCGTCTACCGAATTTAAGTTAGTTGGTGCACAATATGGTAATTTTGAATTACCTGACATAAAAGCAAACTTAAGCCAATTAGAATGGTTAGCGCTATCTAATCGCCCCGAATTAAGAGTTCACGATATTATTTCTACTGCAGCCGACAAAGAAATGGTAATTCAAAAATTCAGAGATGAAAACCAAAGCAAATATACAAATGCTTCACAACACTACAAACAATGGTCAAAACAAGGTTGTGAGGTTGGTATGAGCGCGATACAAGAAGCACAAAAAGCCGATGCGGCAATGCTTGAAACGTTACGCCGTCAAAGAATGACATCTTTAATATTAAATCAGGTTTATGTATCTTGGGCACAGTATTTATCGGCAACCGAAGATTATCAAATAAATATGGAAATTGCCAATACATCTGAAAATATTGCAGAAGATTTCACATTTACCGAAGGCGAGCAAAATGAAAGGAGCCAATTAGAAGCAGCCAGAGCCATCGAAGATGAGGTAAAAGCATTTTTATCTTATGTAGATGTTCAAGAAGC
>JAZRHJ010000028.1:0-3273 GCA_045644695.1 Alphaproteobacteria bacterium
GATGCTCGAGCGGAATCGCCGACATTCGGAAAACATGTTGCGGTGGAATTATGCGCAGGAAATCAGCGGCAGTTATTCATACCCAGAGGGATTTTACATGGTTTTTCGGTTTTAAGTGAAACGGCAATCTTTGCGAATAAATGTGATAATTTGTATTGTAAAGAAGCTGAATTCGGTATTCGTTATGATGATCCTGAAATCGGGGTTAATTGGCGTGTGCCGGCAGAAAAGATAACCACATCCGAAAAGGACAGGCTTGCCAACAAATTAAAGGATTTAAAAGCTCATGTCAGATAAAATTCTTATTACGGGTGCCAAAGGACAGTTGGGAACGGAACTGGCAAAATTATTACCGGATGCCGTTTTGACGGATGTTGCGGAATTGGATATTACCAATTTTTCCGAAGTTCAAGGCTTTGTAAAAGAAAACAAAATCGGAACGATTATTAATTGTGCGGCTTATACGGCGGTGGATAAAGCCGAAGATGATATAGAGCTTGCAACCAAAATCAATGTTATCGGACCCGAAAATCTATCCAAAACAGGATGTAAGGTTATTCATGTATCAACGGATTATGTGTTTGACGGATTGGGTCATAAACCCTATACTCCAACAGATGAAACAAAGCCGATATCGGTTTATGGCAAGACAAAACGGGCTGGGGAATTAGCCGTTTTGGAAAATGCATCCTCTGCAATTATCATTCGGACGGCTTGGTTATATTCACCCTACGGAAATAATTTTGTCAAAACAATGCAAAGGCTTGGCGCAGAAAAAGAAAGTTTAAATGTTGTTGCCGATCAAGTCGGAAGTCCGACCTATGCCGCAGATTTGGCAAAAGCCATTACCGAAATCATCCCACAAGTAAAAGAGGGACAAAAAGGTGTCTATCACTTTACAAACGAAGGCGTTTGTTCCTGGTATGATTTTGCCAGAAAAATTATGGAATTATCCGGATTAAACTGTCAACTTAATCCTATTCCGAGTTCTGCTTATCCCACAAAGGCAACTCGTCCTTTTTACAGTGTCCTCAGTAAAGAATCAATAAAAAATGATTTTGGAATTAAAATTGCCCATTGGGAAAACGGGTTAAAAAGATGTTTAACAGAAATGGAGAAAATAAAATGAAATCAATTTTAGTAACAGGCGGTGCCGGTTTTATCGGTTCAAACTTTGTTCCATACTTTACCGAAAAATATCCGGAATACCATGTTATCAATCTGGATAAATTAACCTATGCCGGGAATTTAGATAATGTTAAAGAATGTGATGGAATGTCCAACTATACCTTTGTGCAAGGGGATATTTGCGATAGAGCCTTAATTGAAAAATTATTTGCCGAATATGATATTCGGGGGGTTATTCACTTTGCCGCCGAAAGTCATGTGGATAATTCCATTAAAAATCCAGGGGCTTTTATCAAGACGAATATTGAAGGGACTTTTACTTTGATTGATGTTGCTTTCCGTCATTGGATGGTAGGTCCCAATAAAGTCAAAGAAGGTTATGAAGATTGTCGTTTTCATCACATCTCAACAGATGAAGTTTATGGGACATTAGGAAACGATGGAATGTTTGAAGAAACAACGCCTTATGCTCCGAACTCTCCTTATTCGGCCAGTAAAGCCAGTTCGGACTTTATTGTTCGGGCTTATCATCATACATTTGGGATGAATGTGACGACTTCTAATTGTTCAAACAACTATGGTCCTAAACAACATAATGAAAAGTTAATCCCGACCATTATCACAAATGCTTTGGCGGAAAAGCCTTTGCCGATTTACGGAAAAGGTGAAAATATCCGTGATTGGTTGTATGTTTTGGATCATTGCAAAGCCATTGATTTAATCTATCACACCGGAAAAGCCGGAGAAACATACAATGTCGGTGGTAGAAACGAACGCAACAATATCACGATTGTAAAAACCATTTGTGCAATTTTGGATGAAAAGCGTCCCAGAGCCAACGGTGGAAAATATGAAGAATTAATTACTTTTGTTCAAGACCGTGCCGGCCATGATTTCCGCTATGCCATTGATGCAACAAGATTAGAAACAGAACTCGGCTGGCGTGCCGATGAAACATTTGATACAGGTATTGTCAAAACCGTGGAGTGGTATTTAAGATGAAATGTTATTTTTGTTTAACGGAACCTGAAACAGAAAATTCAGTTTATTTAGATTTATTGTATGTCAGCTTAAAATCTGCTCGACAAAATACATCTTTAGATTTACATGTATTATACGATGGTTCTCAAAATGGAAAGTGTTATTCAATATTAAAAGAGTTTAATGTTAAAATAATACCTCATAAATTTTCCCACAAAGAATATTTAAAAAAAACATACTCAAAAGAATATATAAGACAAACCTGTGGACATGATATTTCCTATGAAAAAATTGCAGGAACCTTTATGCGTTTTGATATCCCTTTTGTTGAAACCGAGGATGAGTTTGTATTCTATTCTGATATAGATGTCTTGTTTTTAAAAGATTTTTCCGAAAAAAACTTTGATAGCCCGATGTACTTAGCCGCAAGTGCTGAGTTTTCTAAGAATTTAAATGATATGACCTATTTTAACGCTGGTATTTTATATATGAATGTTAAGCAAATGCGTCAAATCAGCAGTGCTGTTTTTAACATGTTAAAAAATGGTGTCAGAAATAAAATAAATCTTTTTGATCAAGGATATTTAAATCAATTATGCTTTGATAAATTTACAATTATGCCATTAGAGTTTAATTGGAAACCTTATTGGGGTTATAATAAGGATGCATATATTATTCATTTTCATGGTATGAAACCCTTAGGAAACATTCAAAACTCTGGATTTGGGATGTCTGAAGATATTTTATTTCATACATTGAATGGACATTTTCAAGATATTGATGGGGATTTGTATTATTTAATGAAGTATTTTGAGTTGTTAGGAAAAGATGGTAAATTATGGGTATCGTCATTTATTTCATTAATTTTTAAAAAATCCATTGAAAACATAAATGTGAAACAACCAGATAAAAAATACAGAAAATATCGAAAATTATTTAAAATACAGCTTGTATTCATAATTTTATTAATTCTTGCACATTTTATTAGATGGAGTTTTTAATGGTAAAGAAAAATATGTTGAGTGTGATAGTCACATCCTATAATTATGAAAATTATATTGGTCAAACATTGGATTCCTTGGTAAATCAAACAAACACTGATTTTAGTATTATAGTCATTGATGATGGTTCTAAGGATAATAGTAAGTCGGAGGCCAAGCGGTC
>JAZRHJ010000029.1:0-6099 GCA_045644695.1 Alphaproteobacteria bacterium
GGACTCGAACCCACTACCCACAGTTTAGGAAACTGTTGCTCTATCCTGATGAGCTACGCCGACATAACACTATGTTGTGTATATGCAAATAAAATAAAAATCAAGTAAAATTTAACTTATTAAATAACAAAAGGAACCTCAACCGAGGTCCCTCTTGCTAAACACTTTTATCCTTCGTAAACAAGGACATTGTCTCTTAATGTAAAGATAGAAACCTTATCTCCATCGTTACACTCGACAACTTCAAACTCTTCACTGTCGCAAGGGATTATTCCAGGAATACCACAATTGATATCACAGAACAACCAACTCTTAACGACATCACCTGATTGCACGTTGGGTATACCAACCGGTGTTGCAAACACGTAATAACTTCTATCCTTTAGATAGTAGCCATACGACCTGCGCTTAAAGGTAACCTTGTAGATACTAGGAAGCGCACTGGGGGCTGCAAAGTTCAAGAAATGACGTTGCTGTCTGATATATTCAAACATCTGAGCAACACAGTTCTTATCTCGACACTCGCCATTTGCCAAAATGAGACGAACGCAGTTCCCCTCTCTTTGGTAAATTGCCGATTCTGATAAGACAACATCATCGACCTGACGTTGCTCGGGCTCATAGGTAGAAAAAATCTGACCATAGCCTCGAGTAGGATAAACTTCTCGCTTCTTGTGTGGAAGAAAACTCTGCATAAAGAGTTCATCTTTGCCACATCTCAAGAAGCAACCACTGTTACCGTCCTTCTTCTTGTACTTGCAAATACCAACCGCAAACAAGAAACCATCAGGCACTTGGTGCGTGTCTGCAATCAGACTGAACTGTTGTGGCTTTAAAGCCTCAAAATCCGATAAAGAAGAATTCAACTTGCTCTTCTTTACCCCTCTTAAAATTTCTGTTTTTCTTTTCATAAACATTAAACATAATTATTTGGGTTTGTCAAATAACATAGCACTTAAAACACTGATTGTCAATATTGAAAAAAAATTATTTGTCAAAAGATGCATTAATATGCATACGTTGCTCATCTAAATTAAAATCTGCTTGAACATTAAGTTGTGGCGCAATTGCTTTAATAATATTTGCTCCTGTCGGCACTGCATTCCAGCCCGATGTAACAAATCCAAATTTATTGGTACCTTTAGGCTCATCTAAAACCACAATTAAAGAATATTTAGGATTATTGCTGGGAAAAGCGGCTAAAAATGAAGTCATAACTTTCTTTTCAACATAGTCGCCTTTTTCATTTATTTTGTTTGCCGTACCTGTTTTACCTATTACTTGATAACCTTCGACATTAGCGCCTTTTGCCGAACCCTTAATGACTACATCACGTAAAAGAGGTATCATTTTTTGAGACGTGTTTTCAGATATCACCCTACGAGGCGCCGGAACATTTGAGGGTCTTAAAATTGTCGGATAATAGTAAATTCCGCCATTAATTAAAGCATTAAATGCCGAAATTATGTGCAATGGAGTAGAAGACAGTCCATATCCGTATGATGCGGTAACCATGGTTGCATCTTTCCAATTTTTAGAAGAAAGAAACCGAGGTGTTCCTTTTTCTAACACTTCAAATTCTGATAATTTTTCAGAAAAACCCAAATTTGCTAAAAATTCACGTTGTTTTTCTTTACCAACCATATCAATTATTAAGGCCGAACCTATATTTGATGAATGTACCAAAATTTCGCCCACAGACAACCAACGATTTTCCCCTCTATAATCTGTAACTTTCACCCCATGCAACTTAATCGGTTTTGTTGCATCAAATTTATCGGTTACCTTAATTTTTTTACTTTCAAGACCTAAAGCCGTATTAAAAGTCTTAAACACGGAACCTGCTTCATATATACCCTGTGTTGCAAAATTAAACATAGACTTATCATCTGTATGACGAGGTAAATTAGGGTTAAAATCGGGTAACGAAACCATAGATATAACTTCACCGTTATTTACATCCATAACAATAGCAACCGCACCTAGTGCCTGATATTCGTGTATGGCTTTTTTTAATTCTTCTCGTACAGTATCTTGAATGGATATATCTAAGGTAAGTTGTAAGGGTTTTGAAGATTGTCGCAAACGTTCATCCATAGATTTTTCAAGCCCGCCCAGTCCTTTATTGTCAATATCGGTATAGCCCAAAATATGCGAAAATAAATTATCATGAGGGTAAACTCGCGCCTGATTATCTATAAATTTTAAGGCGGCAACTCCCAAATTATTAACTTCTGCTTGTTGAGCAGGCGACAAATTACGCTTTATTTCATTGTTTTTTTGTTTTTTTAACCTATTTAAAATTGTTTCATAATTCATATCCGGAATTATTAAAGATAAATCTTGAGCAACTTTTTCTACATTTTTTATTTTTGGTTTTTTTTCAACTTGCAAATTAACGGTGGGAAGCGATGTGGCAACAATTACACCATTACGATCTACTATATCTGCTCTTGAAATTAAATGTCCGACTTTTACTGTTTCTTTTTCTTCGGTGCTGTCAAAGCTATGAATTACGATACCATTAGAAATGCATAAATAAAACACCCTGATAACAATCACTGCATATGCAAACATAAATAAAAATATAGCCACAGGCATCCGCTTGCGACAAGTATTAATTGCTAAAATATTTTGGCTGTCAGAAAACAATATATCACCGCTTGATACTAAATTGTTTTCATGCGATGAAATATATTTACGGCCCTGTTTTAAAAATGTTTTATTAAGCAATTTAAACCACCATTAACGTTCTGCATTTACCAAGCGTTTATATTCTTTTCTCACACCACCCGATGCAAAAACTTTATCATCAGAAGTGCTCTCATACTTAAATGGTAATGCAGAATAGTTAATAATTTGTTCAGCGGTAACATTATTTACAACAATATGTTCCGATGCCAATTTTCTTAAACGAGACGGATTATTTAATTGGCTCCATTGTGCTTTTAATACTTGAATTTGTTTTGCATCGGTTTGAATTTCTCTATTAATGCGTGACAGTTCACTTTCAAGATCATGAACCCTGTTTTTTAGTATAAACGAACCGAAAACAACAACAAAAGTTAGTGTGCACCAAAGTACATTTAATGCGGTTTTAGTATTAAACATTATTCACTCCTTCATTTTTTATAGCATATCTGAGTTTTGCCGAACGCGCTCTGGGATTTATATCGCATTCTGCTTGCGTTGGCATAATTGCTTTTGAGATATGCTTAAAAACCATATCAGTATTATTTATTATTTGTGGCATATAACGAGATACACCTTTATTTTTGCCTGATTTATCATTAAAAAATTTTTTAACGATTCTGTCTTCAAGCGAGTGAAAATCAACCACAACTAAACGTCCTTGCGGTTTTAGCAACTTAGAAGAATGTTCCAAACCTTTTTCAAGTTCAAAAAGTTCTTCATTCACTGCTATGCGCAAAGCCTGAAAAGTGCGTGTTGCAGGATTGATTTGTCCGAAATTTTTATGAATAATACTATAAATAATTTCAGCCAATTCGGTTGTTGTTTCAATAGGTTTATTTTTTCTTGCTTCCACAATTTTACGTGCAATTTGGCGAGATTTTTTTTCTTCACCGTAAAGATATATCAAATCCGCCAATTCTTTTTCTTCCATGCCGTTAACGATATCAGCAGCGCTAGTACCTTTTAATGACATACGCATATCAAGTGGCGCTTCTTTAGAAAAAGAAAAACCTCTGTCAGCATTATCAAGTTGCATTGAAGATACTCCGATATCAAATACAAACCCATCAACGTGTGCATCAATCAGTGTATCAATGTTTCCAAATCTGCCTTGTTTAAATTCAAAGCGATCTTGATATTTTTCTTTTAATTCTTGCACTCTGTGTAATACCGTCGGATCTCTGTCAATAGCAATAACTCTACAATTTGCTGCTTCTAAAATTGCCGTTGTATAGCCTCCGTTACCAAATGTTGCATCTACATACACTTCATTGTCTTGAGGATTAAGATATTTAATAACCTCATCCAACATAACGGGAATATGTTTTTGCACTGTATTCATTATTTCGCATCTCCTGTTTTTTGTACATTTAAAACAGGACGATTCTTTAATACTTGTTCACGAACGCGAGCCTCTTCTGCTTCCCAATTTTGCGGATTCCAAATTTGAAATTTGCGCCCTTTGCCGACAAATACGGCAGTATCCGTAATATTCGCATGCTTTAACAGTTTTTCACTTAAAACAATACGTCCGGTGCTATCAAAACTAAAACGTTTAGCATCGCCAAAAATCAAATTTGTTAAGTCATCTTGAGTTTGAGAAAAAAAGTCGGTTGAAGTTTCAATTTCTGATGCCAGTTTCTCCAATAAATCTTCAACACAGCCCTCAATACAAGGAGAAGTCAAACTTCTATAACATACAATTTCAGAATTTAACTCTTTTACGATAGCTCTATAATCGGCAGGTAAGGAGACACGACCTTTCGCATCTACCTTATTGTAAACAGTATCTAAAAAAAGAAATGTTTTTCTCAAAACCTGTATCCCATTATTAAATTAGCCATCATATTTATGGTATATCATGGTAATTTATGGGAATCAATGGAAATTTTTAGTATTTTCTTAACTGTTCTAAATTTGTTCTTCCAGTAAACATTGCACACATTGAGTATGCTTACTTACAAGAAATTAAAAAAATGTAAAAAAAAATAAAGTAATGTGAGTATTTTTTTGCAGTTACATATTTTTTCTATAAATACAAAAAAACCTTGCATTTTCATGCAAGGTTTTTAAATAGCTATAAATTACTTTATTTTCTTTCCTCTTCCTTCATTTCTTCAGGTGCTTTAGGAGTCGAATTCATAATTAATTCGGTAATAGGCTTATAAACCGTTTGTTGCCATGGGCTGCTTTTTTCATACAATTTTTCACAAATTGATAAGCCCAAACTTCTTAAAGCGGTTTCAGTCGGTAAGAATAAATCCATACCGTTTTCGGTCTTTTTGCCGGTGTGTGCCAAACCATTAATTGTACCGTGTCCATCAATTAACACACCACCAATGGTAACGTGTTGAACAAATGTATCGACCATAATTTCCGAACCTTTATCATCACTATATCTATATCCGGCTATTTTTCCGTTATTATCAATATAATTTTCCCCATCTTCGAAATTATCAACATTTAATATTCCTAAAGTCAAATATCCGATTTGACCTACTTTAGGTAAATCTAAATTAAGCGATAACGGAGTATATTCGGTTTCTTCGTCTAACATTATAAGCGCGGTATTTTTGCTTAAATTCACCCTAACCGCACGTCCTGTCAATTCTTTACCGTTAATGGTTTTCAAATTATATACACTGCTGTCTTTTGCTATAATATTTGCAGAAGTAATAACAAAATTTTCCGAAACTATTAATCCGGCCGCTTTTTGATTTGCCGCATTTCTAATTTCGACTATCGATGCCCTCACTTTATATAAGTTTTCAGGGCTCAATACATCATATGCCGGTCTATCAACAATACACAAACTGTCAAATGTAGTATCGCCGTTTTTCATATCAATCCATGTATCATCAACAACCACACAGTTACCACCGGAAACAACACCGCCATTTTCATCTATACAGTTTCTAAATATTATGCTATCCGATTTAATACCAGAATCTTCAACAATTTTTGGTGCCTCAGTTACACTATGGGCTACCAAAACTCCGGAATCTTCAACAATTTTTGGTGCCTCGGTTACACTGTGGGCTACCAAAACCCCGGAATCTTCAACAATTTTTGGTGTACATTGTGTACATTCGGTACAAACAGGACATGGCTCAACTTGTTTCTCTTCACACTGTTTGCATTCTTGGCATTGTTCACAAGGCTCAACAATAACTGTTTGTTCAATAACCGCAGGACATTGATTTAAATCTGCACCTTCGCGAGTTATCTGGCAATTTTTTACCATATTTTGCTCTTCCTTAAATTGGCATTTTGCCGGATTTAATGCAATTTCTTCATCAATTAAAGCATTACGCTCATTAGTTAATTCTTCAGGTGTTAATCTGACCATTAATTTATCTTCAAAACCTGCCTTATTGCGTAAATTGCTGACAGCATCGGCAAAAG
>JAZRHJ010000030.1:0-4708 GCA_045644695.1 Alphaproteobacteria bacterium
GTCGATTGTTTCCCCACTTTTTGCATCAGCAATTTCTTCTTCATGTTTTGCTCTTATTTTTTCATCAAAACCAACAACATTTTCAATATCAATATAAATCGGATTTAAAAATAATCTGCTTATGGAAGAATACGGACTGGCATTTTCCGGAAAATCATGAAACAAAACATTTAATGGATTTAACCCTATCACATCTGCTCCTGCTTCTTTACATAATTTTGCAAAATATTTCAAATCGGTAAAATCACCAACGCCCCAATTACGCTTACTTCTTAAAGCGTATAACTGCAAACTGTAACCCCACAATTTTGCACTTTCGATTGCCTCATTTGTATAACACTTTTCAGGTACAATTGCCATAACACTGCGATAAACGTTTTTACCGTCACAAAGTTCCAAATCATAATATCCAATTTCGGGTAAGTTATTTATTTTAAAACAAACCTTATAATATGTATGACGCCCTAATGTTGTTTCCTCTAGTATTTCATAATCGGCATCTAGATATATTTTATTTTTGTTTACAACCAGTTGTAAAGATACATTTTCAACATTAGTCAAATTTGCATAAAAACACGGATTGGATGTTCGAACAATTACAATATTTTCAATAACAGTTTTTAATTTGTTTTCTTCAAATTTTTTCAATGATTTTTCTATTTTATCATCGTCTTTTACATCAAAACCTAATTGCGTACAAAAAAAACGCAATATACCATCACTTACGACATATTCTTTTTTATTTAAACCGCCATCTGAAAAACTTCTTGCCACGCCAATTTTTTCTGCCAATTCATACAATTTATTTCCCATAATAACACACCCTTACACTTACACTTATACTTTAATTTCAATTGCCACAACAGACCAAGCCGGAACATATATTATTTTAGAACTTCCGAGTTTAATTTCATCATCAAGTTCAAAAGAAGTATCTAACAACAATTTCCAACTTTTTGCTCTTTTAATTGCCGGAAGTTTCCATTTTTTAGGTTCACCTTCAGCATTAAAAATAGTTAACAATAATTTATTATCTGAATATGCCAAATATGAAATAGACTTTTCTTTGACATTATTCCAATCGCTACCGACAAACTCGGTGCCTCTGTTTGTATACCAAGCCAAATCTTTATAATCGCTTTTATCAACCTTTTGCCCCGTAAAAAAATGCTTTCTCTTAAATACGGATAAACTTTTTCGTAATTTAATCAATCGATGCACATAACGTGCAAAATTTCTTTCACCCAGTGTAATTGCTTCCCATACAATCCACGATATAACGTTATCCTGACAATACGGATTATTATTACCGAATTGGGTATTTAAAAATTCATCACCAGCAAAAATCATCGGCGTTCCGAAAGACAATAACAAAGTTGCCATCAAAGCCCTTGCCCGTAATGTTCTGTTTTGAAGAATTCGCTGATCATCGCTAAAACCCTCAATACCAGAATTTGAACTCCAGTTATTATCACTTCCATCACGATTATTTTCACCATTTGCTAGATTATGCTTATGATTATAACTCACCAAATCATTTAAGTTGAAACCATCATGAGCCGTAACAAAATTTATGCTGCTCCACAAATTTTTATTATTATATCCGAACACATCACTTGAACCGGCAATCCTACTTGCAAATTCACCTATTTGACGTTCATCGCCTCGCCAAAATCTTCTGATAACATCTCTAAATCGGTCATTCCACTCTGCCCATCCCGGAGGAAAAGCTCCTATTTGATAACCTCCTATACTTGCGTCCCAAGGCTCAGCAATCATTTTAACATCACGTAAAATTTCATCTTGTCTGATGGCATTTAAGAAACAACTGTCATATTTAAAAATTGTTTTTACCCTGCCAAGTGATGCTGCTAAATCGAGCCTAAAACCATCGACATGCATTTGTTTAACCCAATATCTCATAGAATCTGTAACAAGCATCAACACATACGGATTTTCAACATTAAACGATGCTCCGCAGCCTGTACTGTCATAATAAAACCGTTTATTATTTTTATCTAACGTATAATAACTTTCATTATCAATACCTCGATAACAAAGTGTAGGTCCTTGCTGATTTCCTTCAATTGTATGGTTATACACGACATCTAAAATAACCTCTAAATTATTTTTATGCAACGCTTTAACCATATCTCTAAAATCATCTGTTTTTGCACCGATTAAATAAGAATTATCCGGTGCAAAAAAACTCAATGTTTCATACCCCCAATAATTAACACGTTCATTTCCGATCTTATTACCGAAATAAGAGTGTATCGGTTGTAATTCTACTGCAGTTATACCCAGCCATTTAAGATAATTAATCAGTTTTAGTGAAGATAATGCTTTAAATTTTCCTCGATAAGCATCTTCAATTTTAGGAAATAATTTACTAAAACCTTTTACATGCATTTCATAAATAATGCTTTGGCTAAAATCATGATTAGGCTTTATATCATTTTCCCAATTATAATTATCATCTGTCACCACCGACTTTGGAACATAGGGCGCACTATCAAGAGTTGAAAACGATAAATCATTATCAGGACTATCCATATCATAACCGAATATGGCTTTATGCCAAATGAGTTTACCGATAAGTTTTTTTGCATACGGGTCTATCAGAAGTTTATTAGGATTAAAACGTTTTCCTTCTTGTGGCTTATATTCACCATACACTCTATATCCGTAAACTTGCCCCGGCTTAATTTTTTCAACATACACATGCCAAATATTGTGGTCATTTTCCGTAATTTCTATTTGAGAAATTTCTTCGGTACCTGTTTCATCAAACAAGCATAACACAACCTTTTGAGCATGTGCTGAAAAAAGTGAAAAATTTACACCATTACCATCAAATGTTGAACCTAGAGGATATGGTTTTCCCTGACTGACTCTTAGCTTCATATACTGTCCTTATCTGATAGGTTTTATCACAATTACAGAAAGCGGAGGAACAGTTATCTGAATCGAAAAAGGTTTCATATTCCAACCTTGATATTCTACATTTAACAGGCCTTCATTTTTAACACCGCTTCCCCAATAATTGACATCATCACTGTTAAAAATTTCCTGATACGCGCATGCTTCATTTACCCCTATACGATAATTATGTCGAACAACCGGAGTAAAATTACAAACGACAATTAAATAATCATCCGGATTATGACCTCGTCTTATAAAAGAAATTACACTATCATCGCAATTAGAATGTTCAATCCACTCAAATCCTTTATAATCAAAATCTTCTTCATATAAAGGTGCATTTCCCTTATACATCAAATTCAAATCTCTGACACAATTTTGCATACCTTTATACATAGGATAATCAAGCAAATGCCAACGCAAACTTTCAGCCTCGGTCCATTCTCTATCTTGAGCAAATTCGTTACCCATAAACAAAAGTTTTTTACCCGGATGTGTCCACATAAACCCGTAATATGCTCTCAAACTTGCAAATTTTTGCCATTCATCACCGGGCATTTTACCAATCATAGACCCTTTACCGTGAACAACCTCATCATGAGATATCGGTAAAATAAAGTTTTCATTAAAAGCATATAACAAACCAAAAGTAAGTAATCCGTGATGATATTTTCTATGAATCGGTTCGTGAGAAATATAACGAAGTGTATCGTTCATCCAGCCCATATTCCATTTATAGCCAAACCCTAAACCGCCCATAGAAGTAGGACGAGAAACAAGAGGCCATGCGGTAGATTCTTCGGCGCAAGTAACCGCACCTTTATTTTCACCATAGACAAGTTCATTCATTTTTCGGATAAAAGAAATTGCCTCCAAATTTTCATTGCCACCATATTGATTTGGTATCCATTCGCCATCTTTTCTGGAATAATCAAGATATAACATCGAAGCAACAGCATCAACTCTTAAACCGTCAATATGATATTCTTTAAGCCAGTATAATGCACTTGCACATAACACATTACAAACTTCTGTTCGTCCATAGTTATAAATTTTTGTTCCCCAATCTTTATGTTCACCTTTTCTGGGATCTGCGTGTTCATATAAATGTGTACCGTCAAATTCTATCAAGCCATGTCCATCTTTAGGAAAATGAGCAGGTACCCAGTCCATAATAACGGCAATTCCCGCCTGATGAAATTTATCAATCATAAACTTAAAATCATCCGGGGTTCCGAAACGAGAGGTCGGAGCAAAAAGTCCGGTAACCTGATACCCCCAAGAGGCATCTAACGGATGCTCACAAAGAGGTAAAAACTCGACATGAGTAAATCCCATATTAGAAACATACGGAACAAGTCGATCAGCAAATTCACGATAAGTTAAATATTCTTCTCCGTTACTGCCTTTTCTTCTCCATGATCCCAAGTGCACTTCATATATACTCATAGGTTTATCAAAACTGTTATAACTTTCGCGATAACCCATCCATTCTTTATCATTCCAATTATACTTATTTATGTCGTAAACTATTGAAGCGGTATTCGGGCGTTTTTCTGCATAAAAACCCATAGGATCAGATTTACATAAAATATAATTTTCTTGAGTTTTAACTTCAAATTTATAAACGTCACCTTCACCAATATTCGGAATAAAAATATCCCAAATTCCACAAGTTGGGTGCTTACGCATAACGCTGATTCGGCCGTCCCAATTATTAAAATTTCCAACAACCGAAACGCGTTTTGCATTAGGTGCCCATACTGCAAATGCAACACCTTTT
>JAZRHJ010000031.1:0-2421 GCA_045644695.1 Alphaproteobacteria bacterium
ATATCAAAAAAAACACCAAACTTTGTTATGTGCTTTAACCGAGCGACCATACCATCTAATATATCGCATAGTCGGTTTAAAAGTAAACATATAAAGGCCAAGAAGAACGATTCCGTTGCTAAAAAGTTTAGCCCCAATACCGCAAAACCAATACCGCAAAAAGTGATAATATCGGCATTAATATTATGCTTGAGTAACCACTTGGCGTATTTGTGAAATTTTTGATAAGCAAAATCGGCAAATTTGCAAATATACGGTTTTATTTTTTTTTGATACATACTCACATCTCCTTTTTGAAGAAAAATATGAGCAATTTTTTTTAATTCAATATGTTATCAATTTTAAATCTTAACACACCTAAACTGATAGATGTCGCATGTATACCTAAGTCATCTCCCCTAAAATCGAGTTTAAGTTTTTTATCGTCTTTAATTAAATTTGCCGGAATTTTGATTTGTTGTTGTATAGGTTGAGAAACTTTATCGCTAAATATAAGAGTATCGATAAGGGTTCCATTGGCAAATACTTTAATTATTCTTTTATTTTTTTCCATAAACAATATTTTAAAGTTGACATCAAATAGTATATCACCACTGTTTTGCGGTAGTGTAAAAGAAAGTGTATCAAGCCAAATTGTGCTAAAGACAATATCAGAAAAAGATGCATAATGCTTAATATTTTCATTTCCTTCAATTGTAGTTCCAAAATTGGCATAATTATTGTATTTAGGCTTAAAAGTGGTAGTTATTTTGTTAAATTCTTCATATTCTTTTGCTGATTTTAATAGCTCAGTTAAAAACTTTTTATCATACTTTTCATATAATGTTTTATTTGTATTATATAATGAACGCCCCAGACCGAATTTACCGTCGGCAAACTCAACTCCTAACGAATTTAAAATTGTCGGAGCAATATCAACAGATGTCCATTTCCTGTTTAGATTTAATGGTTTATCAAAATATGGGTTCATAATTATATTAACAATTTGTCTGTCTTTATGTTGAGGGTACATTTTGTTTCGTCCGGTAGCAATATGGTCACCCATAATTACAACGGTAGTATTTTTATAAAAATCTTGTTTTTTTATCCATTCAACAAATTCCATAACCATTTTATCGGCACAAACAATTACATCTTTTTCAAATTGGTCAGTTTTAATGCATTTTTCATCAAGATAAACATCGGGTTCATGCGTATCTAAAGTTAAAAAAGTTAAAACAAATGGCTCTTTTTTGCTGGCAATATCGGTTATTTGTTTTTTTATAATATCATAATAAATGCTATCCCGATATCCCCAAGAAGTGCCTTGATACTCCGATAACTTTACTCCATATAATTTTTCAAACTCAAAAATTCCGGTCACATGATCATATCCGTGAGTTTTAAAAAATAAACCTTTGCGAGCAAAATTTAAATCAGAACCTTGTATAAAATAATTTTTATATCCGTTTTGTTTTAAAATATCAGGAAAGCAAACAGCACTTGGTAAGAAATTACGAAAATCGTCATAACTTTTAACTTTAGCATATTTATAGGGAATGGCGCAATTTCCCGCAACAATAGATGCAATGGTATAATCATGTGCGAGCAATTGTTTGTATCCATCAAAAGAAATTTCTTCTTTAGCGAGTTTTGTTAAATTAGGAATTAAGTTTTTTTCTACAAGTTCAAGATTAGCATAATCTTTTTCCATTGATTCTAAATATAATATAATCAGATTTTGCTTTTTATCAGGAAATTTGAATGTAATATTTTTAGGGTTAACATATTCTGTTTTATAAATATCAGTATAGGTGTATTTATGAATTAAATATTCAAAAAAACTGGTTCTATACAAAGAAAAAAGTAAAAATGTGAACGATAAAATGAGTAACAGACGATTAGAATTAACAAATAAAATAACTACAAAAGTTAAAATAGCGGCGGGAATGAGAGTAAAGTATACATATGAGTTAATTATATTATCGCCTACTGCTGCAGTTCCGTCATCTAATGCTACCCTAATTTGTTCAAAATAAATATCACCCCATATATAAATTGTATAAAATGTGGCAAATAGCGCTAAAGAAGAAATAAAAAACAGTACAAAGGCAAATAAGGTTTTAATTTTTTGTATCATTTTATAATATAGTCCTAATATTTTTAATTACATTTTCAAACATTTCATACGTTAAAACACCTGTGTTGATGTTATAGCGAGATGTGTGATAAGAATCAACTAAAATTATGTTGTGTTTATAAAGTTTATGAGTGACATTATGTGCAAATTTAAACTCATTTAATTTGTAGCCTAAAGCCCTCAATACTGCCGAATGTGAAACTGCGCCGAGCGATAGTATAATTTTTAAATCTGGCATATTTTTTATTTCATCAATTAAAAAAGAAGAACAATTTTTAGTTTCATCGGAAGTAACCTTATTT
>JAZRHJ010000032.1:0-4791 GCA_045644695.1 Alphaproteobacteria bacterium
TAAAAGAAGTTTCAGATAAGTTAGATACTTTACTAAAAAGAACAGAAAATAAAAAAGAAAAACAAATATTAACAACAACACCTTGTATAGCAACAGCAAGTTATGAATAAGGAGAATATTATGAAAAAAAGCATAAAAACAATTTTAGCAGGAATGTTTTGTTTTATTGCTGTTATAGGAACAGCAAAAGCAGAAGAACATTGTGGATATTTTTATTTTGGTGCTGATGGTAAAACGGCTTATTTCCAAGTATTAAAAGAAGATTTAGAAGCTGGAATGAATGTTACTGGTAAGTGCTGTGGTCAATGGTGTAGAAATGCCCAAGTTGTAGAAGTATCTATTTTCGGTCAATATGCGTATAAAAGATGGATACCATACGATGGTTTAACTATACACATAGAGGGTGATATTGAAAAAAGACCTAATGGAGCTATATATCTTTACGATCCAAAGTTTTTATATGAAAATTAAGCATATTATTTTTTATTAAACTTGAAAGAGGGATGCTATCCCTCTTTTTTATATGGTTAAGAAAGGTATTTACCTGTTCATATTTACCCTAAAATGCTTAAAATCTATTCTTTCAGGTATTCATATATATCGACCTTGGTAGAACAGCAGGTTCCAACAATCAATATAGCACAACAATGTGGAACAAGTGTTGATATGATTGAAAATTATTATAACCAATCATCTCATTTAGCAAATATGGATTCTTTATTCTTACCTAATTTAACAGAATTAGATGAAGCGATTTAGAATTTATTGCTAATAAAATTACCTAAAATAACCTCTTTTATGGGGTTATTTTACTTTTAAATGTTCCCAATTTTTCTCAAAGAATCCTCTCAAATGAAAGTATGTGTAAAAAAATTGTCATTTTTTACACAGAATTTGTGTAAAAAGTTGTGTAAACTGAGTGATGGTGTCGAGGATTGTTATATTGAAAACCCTTTTATTTCTCAAGGCGTTGGTATGTTTTTATGTGTGTAAAATAATTTTACACAAAAAAAGAGAGGAACTATTTTCCTCTCTTTAAAGCTATTTTTAAGTGTTTGATTTCACTTTATAAATTGGGGCGGGCAATGGGATTGGCTCGTTTAAACTCGCCGCTGCGTCGTCGTTCGGGCTTTAAAGTCCTCACCGGCATACTTTCGTCTGCCTCTCCTCCTTGTCGGACCACTTCTTCGTGGGTCCTCATCTGTTACCGCTATGCAACAACAAAAAAACCACCTTAAAAGGTGGCTTTTTTGTTATTGGTGCGGGCAATGGGATTCGGACCCACGACATCAACCTTGGCAAGGTTGCGCTCTACCCCTGAGCTATACCCGCATTGTTTCGATGGACTATTTAATATCACAATAAAAATAAAATGCAAGAGTTTTTTTTATATTTTTTTATTTTCTTATATCCTTTTGTTTTTACTAAATATTTATCTTGGTTGTGAATGAAAAAATATAAAAGTTTAAAAGTTTTGATAAATAATATATGGTTTTATCAGTTTAATTAATATCAAAAAAGGCATTTATTATGAATAAAACCAAAAAAGCCAAAGAGATTCGTTTTGAAAAAGAGGCAAAAGCTTTACAAAAAAATTTGTTAAAGCGTAAAAAACAGCAAGAAGAGCGTGAAAAACTTAAAAAATTAAAGGAGCAAAATAATGGATAAAATAAAAATAAGGGGCGGAAACCAACTTAACGGTAAAATTTATATCAGTGGTGCCAAAAATGCTGCACTTCCTTTAGTTTGTGCTTCGTTGCTTACAAAAGAGCCGGTAACTCTTACCAATATGCCTATGTTATCAGACATTAAATCCTTAAATGCTCTTTTATCGGTGCTTGGCACACAAATAGAAGAAAAAGTTGAAACAAAAGGAAAGTTTGATTCGAAAACATATACTTATACTACCCCAAAATTTGAAAGTTTGGTTGCTCCTTATGATTATGTTCGCAAAATGAGGGCTTCATATTATGTTTTAGGCCCGCTTCTTGCCAGAGAAGGTCATGTTGAATTATCTCTTCCCGGTGGTTGTGCAATTGGTGCCAGACCTATGGATATACATCTTAATTCTATGGAACTTATGGGTGCGAAAATTGAAATTAAGAACGGATATGTTATTGCAGATGCTAAAGACGGTTTAAAAGGTGCTCATGTAATTTTTCCTAAGGCATCGGTTGGTGCAACTTGCAATGTTTTAATGGCTGCAGTTTTAGCAAAGGGAACAACACGAATCGAAAATGCGGCAAAAGAGCCTGAAATTACCGATTTGATAGATTTGTTAACTAAGATGGGTGCAAAAATTGAAGGTCGAAATACTTCGATTTTAACAGTTGAAGGTGTAAAATCGTTAAATGGTGCGGTGCATGAAGTTGTAGCCGACAGAATTGAGGCCGGTTCATATGCAATTGCTGCGGCTATAACAAAAGGAAGAATTGAACTTGTAAATGCTAAAGCCGAGCATTTGCAAACTCCGCTTAATATATTGCGCAGTATGGATATTAAAGTTACCGAAAAAGAGCAAAGCATAGTTATTGATGCGCGCAATGCATTAATGACCGGACAAGACATTATGACAGATTATTATCCGGGTTTTCCGACCGATTTGCAGGCGCAGTTTATGGCTTTAATGACAGTGGTCCCCGGTGCCTCTTTGGTTACTGAAAATATATGGGAGAATAGGTTTATGCACGTTCCGGAGTTAATGCGTATGGGAGCAAACATAAATGTACATGGCTATGCTTCGGCGATAGTAAGAGGTGTTAAAAAACTTTCGGGAGCGCCGGTTATGGCAACTGATTTAAGGGCTTCATTTGCGCTTGTGCTTGCGGGTCTTGTTGCAGAAGGTGAAACAATTGTAAACAGAGTGTATCACCTTGACAGAGGATATGAAAAGTTAGAAGAAAAACTTAAAAATGTCGGAGCAGATATTGAACGCATAAAAGAACAAGATTAATTTTTAAGGAAAAATAAAATGAAGAAAATTTTTTCACTTATTTGTTGTTTGTTTATGTTCGGATGCGCACATCAAGAAGTTTTTTTAAATGGTCAATATGTTTTACAAACAGACACAAACATCAACATTATGTTTGAAGGAAATAATTTTGCCGGAAGTTCCGGTGTTAACAGATATTTTGGTACTTATGCCGTTGATGCTAACAAAATACAAATTAATCTTGCCGGTAGCACTATGATGATGGGGCCTCAAGATTTAATGACAGCAGAGCAAAAATATATGACAACCTTGGCAAAAGTAACAAAATTGAAACTGGGAAAAAATCGGTTAATTTTGTATGTTAATAGCACAGATTATTTACTTTTTGAAAAAGTAAAATAATATTTTATCTAAAAATTAACTAATTTGCGTTTACAAATGGTTATAACTTTAAATTATAATAGAGGGATAACCATGCGTAAACACTCAAAATTTCGTACAACTGTTGCATTTATAACGGCTTTATGTTTTAGTTTTAACACTTATGCGGCTTCACCACAAGTGGTAAACTCGTTGTATAATTATGCTCACGATAAGCAGATAACCAAAATAAGATATATGGTTAATAATATGGGCTATAATATTGACGTTGAAGACGAAGATGGAAGAACTGCTTGGTGTATTGCTAAAGAAAAAGAAGACCAATGTGCTATGGATGTGTTGGCGCAAATGGGTGCTGATACAGAGCAACGTTGCGGTTTGCCGTGGGGTGTAATTGGTGCAGTTGCTGGTGTTGCCGCAATTGGCGGAATTGCAGCGGCAGCCGGAGGCGGTGGCGGCGGTGGTTCTGACCCCTGCTCAGGAGTTGTATGCGGTGATAATCAATATTGCCAAAGCGGAAGTTGTGTGTGTAATGAAGGTTATATAGATACAGAAGGCGAGGGAGTTTGTTATCCTGTATTAGAGTGTGAAAACGGTGTGCAAAAAGGTGAGTTTTGCGAGTGTAACGAGGGTTATATCCAAAGCGCAGATAAGAAAAGTTGCGAAGTTGATCCGTGCGATGGTTATAATTTAACATCTGTACCTTCAAATGCAACATATTCAGATTGTAAAAGTGGTACAACAACAAAATATAAGATAGAAAGTTGTAACGAAGGTTATGAATTAAACAGTGATACATGCGTTGAATATGATTGTACAAGAGATGGTTATGTAAGCGGTTTAACCGGTTGTCCTACCGGTGCAACGGGTTGTGATACGTGTTCTAGCGGTTCTAACACATATTATAAAGCACAAAATTGTACCGAAGGGTATTATTTAGAAAATGATACATGTAAACCTAATGATTGTAATACATATCCGTTAGAAAGTTGTCCAGACTTTGCAATTTGTGGTCAGCCTTGTTTGAGTGGAACAAAAGAAAAATATAAGATAGATGATTGTAATGAAGGATATGAAATAAGTGCAGACGAAACAGAATGTGAAGAAGCAAAATGTGAGGGATTTTGGAACGGAAGTTGTCCTATTGATGCAATTTGTGGTAAGACTTGTTTGAGTGGAACAACAGAAAAATATCGAGTAGATAGTTGTATAAATGATGGTTATGTACCGAATGAGTATTATTCGGCATGCGTATGTGATGCATCATTTAATTTAACTTCATGTCCTTTAAATGCTGAAAAATGTGGTGAGTGCAATAGTGGTGAAACCATGTATTATAAAGTCGAGACATGTAAAACAGGTTATGCAGGTGACAGGTGTGATACATGTGCCGGAGGTTATACAATGCAAGATGGAATATGCTATCCGGCACTAGGATGTCAACATGGCGGAGTTCAAGACGGAAATACTTGTGATTG
>JAZRHJ010000033.1:0-4608 GCA_045644695.1 Alphaproteobacteria bacterium
ATAATTTTATGTCTTTGTCTATAAAGGTTTGCGACGCTTTTAATAAACTTTTATAAATTTGATTTCCCTCATTGTATGATAAAGCGCGATTTATAATTATTTTAATTTCTGTTTTTGGGTTAATTTTTTTTAAATTTTCTATTTTTTTATAAGCGTTTTCAGAAGATGAAGAATCTGCATTAACAATTAAAATTACTAAATTACATATGTTTATAAAACTGTTCATGGATTTTGTGTCATCATCAGCACAATCTATAACGGTATAATCGTAAAATTTTGAAAAATAAAAAACATCTTTTGAGAAAACCTGTATTCTGCCCATAGGAGCAGAAGATAAAACATTTTTTCCGGGTGATGTAGCAATTATATCAAAATTTGCTTTTTCATTTTTTGTAACACTGTTATTAATTGTCGTTGTGCCGTTTAATATGTTTTTATAAGATATATCAATATCTAAACCTAATTGGTATGATATGTTTTCAATTCCGCAATCGGCGTCAAAATATAGTACTTTGTTTTTGTGCAAACTCAAGCAATGACATAAATTAACTGCCAACCATGTTTTTCCTATACCTTTAGTTCCTGAACATATAGCTATTAATTGATTTTTCATGTTTACATACTTTTATTTATTTTATAGAATATTCGCAAATAATAAAGAAAAATTCAATTAGTTAAAATCTTTTTAACACAATTTGTTTATATTTTTTATAATATCTTAAATTATGAGGGGAATATGAGAAAAAAATTGTTTTTTATTTTGCTTTTTGCGGTTTCTGTATTTTTTTGTATTAATGCCAAGTGTCAGATAACCGAGCATAAAAGCACCAGTAATACAAAGGTAAGGATTGCATCATATCCTGAATATAAACCTTTTTCATATACTTATGATGCACATAACATGATAAGAAGAAATATTTTTGAAGAAGCAGTTGGTAGTGTTCTTAAAGAGAATAATGTTGAATTGGAATATATGCAATATGAAGATTATAATCAAAATATAGATAATTTTCAAAAGGGTAAGATAGATATTATGTTTGGCATATACAACGAAACACAAACCGATGTTAAACTTTTTGATAATACAGACTATTTATTCCCTGCATTGATTTATAATCAAGTCAATTTAGTTATGCTTCCCGAAAATAAAGATAAAATAAAAAATATGGATAATCTGAAAAACTTAAAAGGTTTGTATTTAGAAGAGGATTTCTTAACTGATTATGTTTATAACAAAATGGAAGAGTATGGTGTACAAAAGGAAAAAGATTCATATTTAGCCTATCAAAAACTTTTTTTGGGCGAAGTAGACTATATTATAGGGAGTTATTATTTTCATTATGTTAAAACGCTTGAACTCGGTTTAAAAGATTTTGTTTCTTTTTCTAAAAAACCGCTTTGGTCTATGCCTATGTTTATAGGTCTTTCAAAAGCGTCAAAAAAGTATAATAGGTTAAAAACCGCTTTATATAAAAAAGTAACAGATCCGGAAATGAAAAAAATGATTGAAAAGTCGCTGAAACAATATATTCGTGATATTGAAGAAAAATCGATAGGTGTTGTACCTCCTACGTTTGTTTCAGAGTATAGTAAAATTATAATTGATAGTGATAAAAAAGAGGAAAAATAATGGTTCTTTTAATTCATCATAATGTATCTCCGCATTCAAGAAAAATCCGCATAATGATGGCGGAAAAAAAGATGTTGTTTGTTTTAAGAGAAGAAGAACCTTGGAATTTATCGCCTGATTTGAAAAAAATTAATCCCGCGGGTGAATTGCCTGTTTTTATTTTTGACGGTAATATTATATCGGGAAATTATCCTATTACAGAATATTTGGAAGAAAATTATCCCGAACCCAGATTAATTACTGGTGATAATAAACAACGAGCAGAAATTAGAAGAATGTGTGATTGGTTTGACAGTAAATTTTATAAAGAAGTCTATCAGTATATTGTGGTTGAAAAAATTCACAAACGTTTTCGAGATAAACAATCTCCCGATTCAAAAATATTAAAAGCGGGGGCAAATAATTTGAAGTTTCATTTAGAATATATAGATTGGATGACTGAGCGTAATAATAATTTGGCCGGTAATGATTTTACAATTGCTGATATAACCGCTGCGGCTCATTTATCAATTATTGATTATTTGGGAGATATAGATTGGGATAATTATAAATATGCGAAAACATGGTATGCTAAAATAAAATCAAGACCAAGTTTTCAACAAATTTTAAAAGATACCATAAAAGGTGTTTATCCGGCAAAACATTATAGTAATTTGGATTTTTAAGATGAAAAAGATATTGTTAGTTATTACATGTTTGATAATATTAAGTTCTTGTACGATATTTTCACGCGGAAAAGGACAGGTTATTTTTCATTGGGAGCGATACAAAACAGGTGTGCAAAAATTTGCCAGAGATCACTCGGAATGCTTGCGTGAGGCTGAAAGTATAAAGTTTATCCCCAGTATTAAAAACTGGTTTACAACAGAAGAGGCTCGTTATGACATAAGAGTTGATTGGCATTCGGAAAAGGGAATATGGGCAACATATATTCCATATGAAGGTGCACAACCTTTAATTATTAATTCAATACGCGATGATTCTAAATCTAATCCCAAAAAGTATAGAAAATGTATGGAAAAACGTGGTTATAATCATAGAACCCACAACATTCCGGAAATTACAAATATATTTATTTATAAACCGCAAGACGTAAATCAGGATACATTATTTGAAAAATATTACAGTTAAGTATGTTTTTGCAAAATTTTTTGAAAATAAAAGAGAGGCCTTAAAATAAGCCCTCTCTTTTTTGCTAGAAATATGAATGTTTAACTATTCATATTATTGAAGAAATCTTGATTATCTTTTGATGTTTTTAATTTATCAAGCAAGAACTCCATACCGTCAGTCATTCCCATTTGCATTAATACACGGCGTAATACCCACATTTTAGATAAAGTTGCTTTATCAACCAGCAATTCTTCTTTTCTTGTGCCTGAGCGAGTAATATCAATTGTTGGGAATAAACGTTTATCGGTCAATTTTCTATCAAGTATAATTTCAGAGTTACCTGTACCTTTAAATTCTTCGAATATAACCTCATCCATACGTGAACCGGTATCGATAAGAGCGGTTGCAATTATTGTTAATGAGCCACCTTCTTCTACGTTTCTTGCCGCACCTAACAAACGTTTCGGGCGTTGTAAAGCATTTGCATCGACACCGCCGGTTAAAACTTTACCTGATGATGGAACAACGGCATTATATGCCCTTCCTAGTCTGGTTATCGAATCGAGCAAAATCACGACATCTTTTTTGTTTTCAACTAATCTTTTGGCTTTTTCTATTACTAATTCTGCAACTTGAACATGGCGTGTTGCCGGCTCATCAAAAGTTGATGATATAACTTCACCTTTAACAGAACGAGTCATATCGGTAACCTCTTCAGGGCGTTCATCAATCAGCAATACCATAAGATATACTTCCGGATGGTTTTCGGCAATGGCATGAGCAATGTTTTGTAACATTACTGTTTTTCCTGTTCTGGGAGGGGCGACAATAAGGCCTCGTTGCCCTTTACCTTGGGGAGAAATTAAATCTATCACTCTGGTAGTGTAGTCTTTTTCACCGCAAATGATATCAAAATTTAATTTTTCATTTGGATATAGAGGAGTTAAGTTATCAAAATTTACCCTTAATTTTGATTTTTCAGGATCATCAAAATTAATGGTATTTACTTTTGTTAAGGCAAAATAACGTTCATTATCTTTTGGTGCTCTTATTTCACCCTCAACAGTATCGCCGGTGCGAAGACCATATTTTTTAACCTGCGCAGGTGATACATAAATATCATCGGGACTAGCTAAGTAGTTTGATTTTGAAGACCTTAAAAAACCAAAACCATCTTGTAAAACCTCAACAACACCATCGCCGTAAATTATATTATCTTCTGATGCCATTTTTTTCATAATGGCAAAAACTAAATCTTGAACACGCATAGATGATGCATCTTCAACGCCTAAATCTTCCGCCCAGTTTAACAACTCTTTCGGAGATTTGTCTTTTAACTCTTTTAAATGCATAGAAACCTTGTAATGATAAATTATAAACGAAGTTACGAATGTAACAAGTGCATATATATATATAAATATAAATCAAGTCAATTATTTTTTTAGATATTTTGTTTCTAAAAGATATAGACATTTTAAAAATATATGCTATATTGCGCTGTGATTTATAATTTTTGTGTAATTTTAAAGTATTGTGACATGAACACTATTGTTTTTATTTTGGGCGGAATTGTATCAATTATTCTCATTATATTTGGAGCCGCCTACGCAGAAAATGAAACTGTAAAAAAGTCTGGTTGTAAAAAAACACTTCCCCCTTTTTATGCCAAATATTTGGGGCAAGATTTTTTTTATGATGCTAAAACAGGAAAATTGGTTGATGAACATAAAATGCCCCTACCTGGTTTAAGTAATTATGTATGTACGGGAATAGTTTCAACCAATAAATATTGGAATGTATATATTCCGTGTAAAATTAAAGAAATTTATCCCGCAGAAAATAAATTAAGTCGGAGGCCAAGCGGT
>JAZRHJ010000034.1:0-6814 GCA_045644695.1 Alphaproteobacteria bacterium
AAAAGATTTATTTTCGTTCTTTATAAAACCTAATTTGCGTTGAATTTCCCAAATTACTTTTAAGGCTCTTAATGCATCTTCACCCGTAATTCTTGGAGTTGTTTTTCCTCTGACACAATCTAAAAAGTGGTTAAGTTCGGCTGCTAACGGCTGATTTGTCGGAATAAATAACTGTTCAACACTGCCTTTTAAGCCATAGTGCATCCAATCGGGGATGCTGTCTTGGTTAACATAAGGCATACGGCCTTGCGAGTGAACGTTAATGCTCTGATTGATAAAGTCCATATCGATGTAGTTTGTGTCGGTTGTAACGGTTAAGGTGCGAACACGTGCTTGTGTTATACGGCTCGCTGTTAAGTTTGCCGTTGCGCCGTTTTCAAACTCTATAATAGCGGTAATATAGTCTTTTCCTTCGGGCTTATCTGCCGTTTTAACCGAATTTGCCTGAATATTTACTACTTCAGATTTTACTAACGATTGAATCACTTCAACGTCATGTATCATCAAGTCCATAGAAACGTCAACATCGGTGATGCGACCGCTTGCCGCAGACATACGTTGTGCGGTTAATGAACGAATTTTTGATGTGTCGGATAAAATTTTTGACATTTGTTCAACCGCCGGATTAAACCTTTCAATGTGTCCGACCAATAAGGTTACATTGTTTTCTTTTGCGGCATTCATTAAACGATTACATTCTGCCTCTGTGGTGGCTAAAGGTTTTTCAATTAAGCAATGTATGCCTCTTGATAAGAAAAACTCGCCAACATCGGCATGGGTAACAGATGTTGTTACCACACTTACCGCATCAACATTTGCAGCAGTTTCTTCCAATGATGAAAATGCTTTTATGTTAAACATTTCTGCTGCCGCTTTTGCCGCTTCGGGGAAAATGTCGTATACACCTACAAGTTCAACACCTTGAAGACCTTTATATGTCTTAAGGTGGTTTTTACCCATAACACCTGCGCCGATAACGGCAACTTTAATTAAGTTAGTCATATTTTTTCCTTGAACAGTTAGTGAAAAATTTATGCCCTTATACCATATTTTTAAGTAAAATGCTCTTAAAAATATGTTACATATTGTTACAAAAAATCCGCATTGTTTTTTATGCGGATTTTGTTTTTTCTTAGTCCATTTCGGCTAAACGTTGTGCTTGGTCTTCGGTAATTAGAGCATCTATAATTTCATGTAATGCTTCACCGCATACCACATCGTCAAGTTTATACAGTGTTAAGTTTATGCGGTGATCTGTAACGCGTCCTTGCGGATAGTTATATGTTCGGATACGTTCACTTCTGTCACCACTGCCAATTTGCAATTTTCTGGTTTCGGAATAGTTAGAATCTATGCTCTCTTTTTGCATATCATAAAGTTTTGCACGCAAGTGATTCATGGCTTTTTCTTTGTTCTTAAACTGTGAACGGTCATCTTGGCATTGAACAATAATTCCGGTCGGGATATGGGTGATTCTGACCGCAGATTCTGTTCTGTTAACGTGTTGTCCGCCTGCACCCGATGCTCTGTACACATCAATTTTTAAATCTGCCGGATTTATCGTAAAATCTACCTCTTCAATTTCGGGTAATACGGCAACGGTTGCCGCCGATGTATGCACACGTCCTTGTGATTCTGTTACAGGTACACGTTGTACACGATGAGCGCCCGATTCAAATTTTAATTTTGCAAAAACATCTGTGCCGGTAATTTTTGCACTGGCTTCTTTGTTGCCGCCAATGCCATTTTCGTTGGCCTCTAAAACTTCAAATTTCCAACCTTGTTTTTGGCTGTACCTTTGGTACATTTCAAATAATACTGCCGCAAAAAGCGCCGCTTCGTCTCCGCCTGTTCCGGCACGAACTTCTAATATGGCGTTCTTTTCGTCGTCTTCCGATTTTGGAAGCAATAATACCTTAATTTCTTTTTCCATTTCAGGCATTTTTTCTTTTAAATCATAATATTCTATCTCGGCCATATCACGCATTTCTTTATCAAGAGATGTATCAGACATCATCTCTTTGGCATCGTTTAAATTAGCCAAGTTTTTTTGATATTGGCGTATCGATTCAACAATTGGGGTTAATGTCGACAATTCTTTATTTAGTTTTACCATCTCATCGGGAGCAATGTTTGAAGAAAGCAAAGCCTCTATTTCTTCATGTCTTCTGACAACATTTGATAGTTTTTCTTCTAAATTCATCTTATATTTCCTCAATTAAATTATCAATATTAACCAATTTTTGCGAGCCGGTATCTAAATCTTTTAACGTAACTTTATTAAGCGCTAACTCGTCAGAACCGATGATAATTGCCTTATAAGCATTGGCTTTGTTGGCCTTTATCATGCGCTTTTTTAAGTTTCCGCTATATGAATGCTCAACCTTAAAACCCGCTTTTCTTAAAATATAGGCAATTTTTATTGCGTCGTTTCTTACGTCTTCACCAACTTCAATAACGGCAACGGGACGATTGTCTTCAATGTCTTTTTCAAGTAACATTGATAGTCTTTCAACCCCACATGCCCAACCGATGCCGGCAACATCAGAACCGCCCATTTGCGCAACCAACCCGTCGTAACGTCCGCCTGCCAACACCGTTCCTTGAGCGCCTAATTTGTCGGTCGTTAACTCAAAAACAGTGTGGGCATAATAGTCAAGCCCGCGTACAAGTCGGTCATTTACCCGATATTTAATACCCAGTGTATCCAAACCCTTTAAAACATCGGAAAAAAACTTTGCCGATTGTTCATTTAGGCTTTGAGAATATAAAGGAGCATTTGCCACAATTTGTTTATCGCATTCTTCTTTTGAATCGAGAACTCGTAACGGATTTTTTTCTAAACGTGCTTTGCTCTCTTGTGATAAATTATCATAATTTTCTCTTAAATAGGTAACCAATTTTTCACGATAAGCATCACGACTTTCTTTGTCACCTAAAGAGTTTATCTCAACGGTTATGGCACCCTCAAGACCTAATTTTTCTAAAAATTCGTATGCCATGGCAATTACTTCAATGTCGGCTTGAGGCGTTTCAACACCCAACATTTCAACACCAAATTGGGTAAACTGACGTTGTCTGCCTTTTTGCGGACGTTCGTATCTGAACATCGGTCCGTTATAATATAATTTTACAGGTAAATTTTGTTGCATTCCTTCTGATATAAAGGCACGAACAACTCCGGCAGTTCCTTCGGGGCGAAGTGTTAAACTTTCGCCGCCACGGTCTTGAAAAACATACATCTCTTTTGTAACAATGTCAGATGTATCACCTAAATTGCGTGCAAATACTTCGGTAAACTCAAAAATAGGAGTTTCAATTTCTTCAAAACCATATTTTTCAACTATTTGAGATGCAGTTGAAGTTACTTTTTTGGCCTTTTTCTTTGCTTGACCGTACAAATCATAAGTTCCTCGTACACTTTGTAATTTTACCATTTTTACCTCTTTTTTTTGTATTTAAACGTTGAAGAAACGGCGCAGATTTCTGTGCCATTTCTTAAATGTTTTGCTTTTTGCTAATGATTTAAAAATTCATCAATTTGTATATTTGTTTGTTTTTTGGGACCTGCCACTTTTACAAGTTTGCCATTAATAAATACATCTACATTAAAATATCTTCCGACCGAAAATATCAAATTCGGAACATCGGGAAGAGTATATTCAAAACCTTCTTTATAAATGCCACTGATATAAACCGTTGAATTATCTTTAACTTCAAACCAAGATTCACCCTTAAATTTTACGGTAACAATGTTTTTTTGCTCTTTGTCAGAAACTTCGTTTTGAACTTTTTTTTGCTCTTCGTTTTGAACTTCGCCTGATGTCGGCTCTTCATAATTTTCTGTGGTTATTTTTACGGTTGCCGGCTCTTCTTTAACATTTTCAACAACATTGGCAACCTCTTCAAACGAAGTTGGCTCTTCTTTTGTGCTTTCAACGTTGCTTATTGCGATAATTTTTTGTTTAGTATTTTTATCATAATTAAACGATAAAGTAATAAAATATATGCCTAAAACCAACGAGATACCAATTAAAATTTGTTTTTTGTTCGGAATTGTAATTGACGTGTGTTTCTTTACAATTTGGCTTGTCCCTTGTTCACTTTTTTTAGGCATTGCTTCTTCTTTATAGCATTGCACAATGCGATCGGCGTTTAGGCCTAAATAATCAGCATAAGAACGTACAAAGCCTATGCCGTATGGAACAGGCGGTAATTCGTTAAAATCGCTCTCTTCAATGGCTTTTATATATATCTTTCTGATACACAAAAATTTTGCCACCGTTTCAATAGATTTTTTTTGATTTTGACGTGTAAATTTTAAAAACATTCCAACCGTGGTTGCTTCTTGCGGTGTTTGTTCTTTTTTATTGATGTCTTGTTCCAATATTTTATCCTCTATGCTAAAATTTTTGTTATTAAAACATACTTTTTCTTAAATTGCAATAGCGTGATCAACTGCGTATGATAATAATTGCGGCCTTAAAGTGCGTTTCGGCGATTTTAATAAAAATTGAACATAATCGGTGATGTCTTGCGCATTTAAACTGCGTATCATATTTTTTATGTTAGAATATGCCGAACCTGCAACCGATAATTTTCGGTAACCGAGACCAATTAAAACCATCGCTTCAATGGGGTTACTTGCCATTTCACCGCATACTGAACATGAAACTTTGGCTTTATCGGCCTTTTTGATAATTTCTCTTAAAACTCTTAAAAATGGAGCGGATAAAACATCGTATCTGTCGATTATGCGAGGATTTCCTCTATCGCAAGCAAATATAAACTGTGCTAAATCGTTTGTTCCGACCGAAACAAAATCGGCATGTTTTAAAATTTCATCAAGTTGAAAAATTACCGACGGAACTTCTATCATTAAACCCACTTTAACCGATTTTGGAACAGTGTGACCTTTTCTTTTTTCTTTTTCATATTCAAGCAATAAGGTTTCTTTGGCATCTAAAAATTCTTCCAGACTGGCAATCATCGGAAACATTACACACAGTTCTTTGTTGGCGCATGCGCGTAAAAATGCTTTCATTTGGTTTCTTAAAATTGCTCGTCTATCTAAAGTTATGCGAATTGAACGCCAGCCGATTGCAGGGTTGTCTTCGTTCATATCGTTCCAATATGGTAAAAGTTTATCGGAGCCTACGTCTAAACTTCTAAATATTACACTTTTGTCACCAGCTTTATCCAAAAGTTTTTTATAAAAAGCAATTTGTTCGTTAACATCGGGCATTCGGTCGGCCGACATAAACGGAATTTCGGTACGATATAAGCCTATTCCGTCGCATTTTGTTGAATCTAAATAATCCATATCAAAATCAAGACCGATATTGATGTTTAGTTTTATTTTTGTGCCGTCAATTGTCTTATTCGGATATTTTTTGAGTTTTTTTAATTGCTCTAAAACTATTGATAAATTTTTTTGGCGTGATTTAAATTTTTCTTTTATATCATCTGCCGGATTAATGTATACATAACCTTCTTGTCCGTCTATGCCTAATAACTCACCGTCTTTTACATCTTTAAAAATGCCATGTATTTTAGCAATTACAGGTATATTTAATGCTTTTGCCACAATGGCAACGTGCATTGTCGGTGTTCCATCTTCAATGATAAGACCTCTTATTTTGGTATAATCATAATCCATTAAATCGGCCGGTCCCATCGTTTGGGCTACAATAATTATATCTTCATCGGTGTTTTTTGTGTTATCTGCGGTTTCTCCGCTTAAAAACAATTGCAATCTGTCGGCAACATCTCTTAAATCTAGCAGACGTTCACGTAAATAAGAATCGGTACTTAGCGACAGCCTGTTCCACATATCTTCATATGCTTTTTCTATGGCGGCTTCCGCTGTTAAACCAATTTCGATGTTATCGGATATTTTTTTGTACCAACCTTTGTCTTTTGCAAACATTCGGTATGTTTCTAAAATGTCGGTATGCTCGCCTATACCTAATCGGGTAGAGTTAAATTTTTCATCAAGATTTTTGTTCATGCGTTCTTTTGCATCTTCAAGGCGGGCAAATTCAATGTTTTTGTCTTCGGAGAAAATTTTTACTAAGGCTTGTCTTCTTTGGTGCACAACAGCGCAACCCACACCAAAACCTTTATTTAGAACAATGCCTTTTAACCGATCTTTTAGGTTTAAACCGCGAGATTTTATAAGTTTCTTTTTATAGTAACTAATTTCTTCGGTAGAAAAAAATGTAGTAAGAAACATAGCTATTGTTTCAAGTACTGATGTTTCATCTTGAGTATATTGACGCTCTTGTTTATTAATAATTAAAATTACACCTGATGTTTTGTTCCATCTTAACATTGGAGAACCAAGCGCTGATTTGAAAATTAGGTGAGAAGGGTCTGTGCGAGATATGGAACATCTTTGAGCAGCAATTTCACCGGTTATGGTTTCTCCATAGCGAATATTGCCCTTGTATTCGTTTTCAAGGCCGTATTTGCAAAAAAGTTCTAAGTATGTGTCATCAACCGTAATGTAGCAAGCGCAAGCATCGGCACTAAGGCCATCAGCAATAAGTTTCATTATATGTTCTAATTTAACCGAAGTTTCTAAATTTTCAGAAATACTATGCTGAATTTTTTGTAAAACTTCCATCGCTTTTGTTGCTGCGCTCAAAAAAATCTCCCTTTATAACTGAAAAAATCTACTTGTGGTTTTAGTTATATTATTTATATTTTATTTCATCAAGTATATTTTGAACTTATTAGGAGATTAAAATGGCAAATTTATACAAAAGAGGCGATAAGGATACACGCCCTTGGGGTACATGGGAGGTTTTGG
>JAZRHJ010000035.1:0-1693 GCA_045644695.1 Alphaproteobacteria bacterium
ATTTCCATCAATTCAACATGGTCACGCGGTTTAAATTCAAATTTTTTAATCTCGCCTACTTTTTTACGCACAACATTGCAACTATCATCGGGACCAACCGGGGTCTCATTTGACGGCATATTCGGCATTTTTAGCATCATCAAATCAAACTCCGCCTGCTTCACATTTAACTGTTCTTGCAAAGCCTTGAAATCTTCACCCAAAGATTTGCTTCGAGCAATAATTGAGGCACGTTCATCAGGAGAAGCACTTTTTATGGCATTACTTAATTTATTTTTTTCCTCGGCAATAGATTGTGATGATGTTTTAAGTTTGTTAATTTCTTTATGCAGAGAAATTAAAACATTTAAATCCAAATCCTCTTTAGTATAGCCTTTTTTTTGTAAACCGATTTCGACAGTTTCCGTATTTTCCAATATAAATTTTATATCCAACATTCTTTTGCTTCCTATTTTTAAAAACCTATTGATTTAAATTAAGAAGTAGATTATCTTTTTTTAACATCAATTACAACAACAAAATAAATAATAAAAGCAAGAAAAAGAGGTCCATGAAATATGTTTAACGGTAAAACAGTATTAACAGGTGTAAAGCCAACAGGAACTCCGCATATCGGAAATTTATTGGGAGCCATCAAACCGGCATTAGCACTTGGTAAAAAAGCAATCGAAAGCGGTGGAAAACATTTTATGTTCATTGCCGATTATCACGCTATAAATGCAGAAAAAGATGCCACCGTGCTTAATCAAAAACTAAAAGAAATTGCCGCTATTTATCTTGCTTTCGGGCTTGACACCGATAAATCAGTATTTTACCGCCAATCAGATATTGCGGAAATTCACGAATTTACAACCATTTTATATGCCTACACGCCAAAAGGTTTTATGAATAAAGCACATGCCTATAAGGCTTGTGTAGATAAAAATCGTTTAAACGGCAAACCCGATGATGATGGTATAAATATGGGTTTATACACCTACCCTACTTTAATGGCAGCAGATATTTTAGCCTATGATACCGACATTGTCCCTGTTGGAAAAGACCAAATTCAACACGTGGAAATTGCCAGAGATATTGCCGGTGCCATAAATGCTCATTATAATAAAAATCTTCTTAAGTTACCCACTTATTATGTTGAAGAAAATGTTGCTGTTGTCCCAGGTATAGACGGCAGAAAAATGAGTAAATCTTACGATAACGTAATACCTGTTTTTGCCGATAAATCTGTTATTAAAAAAGCCGTATTCTCCATTAAGACAGATTCTCGTCCGATGGAAGAACCTAAAAATCCGGATGAAATTTTAGTATATCAAATATATAAATCTATAGCAACACCCGAACAAATTTTAGAAATGGCAGAAGGGCTGCAAAATGGTAAATTGGGTTACGGACACATTAAAAATATGCTTTTAGATGCTATTTTAACTCAAACACAAAATGCTCATGAAATGTATAATTATTACATGGCGCATTTTGATGAAGTTGAAGAAAAATTGCAAAAAGGCGCATCAATCGCTAAACCGATTATTCAGAAAAAATTAAACATATTAAAAAATACCATTTTTGGTAAATAATATTTTAGAACTAATCGAATAAAACCGCTTGAGTGTTGCTAAATAAATACTCAAGCGCTTCTTTTACAATATTTACGCTAACCGCTCTTTTTTTAGCCATAGAAATTATATCTATTTCT
>JAZRHJ010000036.1:0-2836 GCA_045644695.1 Alphaproteobacteria bacterium
TTTGAACTTTTTTTGCATTATTTTCGTTTATATCTTGTGTGAAAATTTTTATAAAGGCTAAAAAAATGAAAAAATATGCAAAAATTATAACCCCAATTCTTATAATTCTGGGAATAATATATTTTTACAAATCAAATGATGAAAAAACCGAATTTGTTACGACTAAATTAAAGTACGACAATATAAGCCAAATTGTTACCGCATCCGGTGTTATAAATCCGCTCTCTACGGTTATTATAGGAACACAAGTTTCTGGCACAATTAAAGAAATATACGTCGATTTTAATTCAGAAGTTAAACAAAATCAACTCTTAGCCCTTATCGACCCCGATGTTTTTGAAGCAACCGTTGCGCAACGCCAAGCTGCTTTAGAAATTGCAAAAGCACAAGTTAATGTACAGGAAAATGACATTATATATTATAAAAAAACATTAGATAGAATATTGAAACTGAAAAATGCAAAATATTCTACCGAAAAAGAACTTGAACTTGCTCAACGCGACTATGATAATTCCGTTGCTCAATTAAAACTTCAGCAAGCACAAGTTAAACAAGCACAAGCATCTTTAGATTCTGCTCAAACCGAACTTCGTTATACTAAAATTACATCGCCTGTTGACGGCATTGTAATTTCTAAATCGGTTGAAGTCGGACAAACGGTCGCTGCCAGTTTTTCAACTCCCGAACTGTTTTCTGTTGCAGAAGATTTGACCAAAATGGAAATTGAAGCATCGGTTGTTGAAGCCGATATTGCTAAAGTTAAAGTCGGGCAATCGGTTAATTTTAATGTAGACAGCTTTCCCGATAAAACATTTAAAGGCGTTGTTAAACAAGTAAGAAACAAAGCTGTAACAACCTCTAACGTCGTTACATATAGCGTAATAATTGGTATAGATAACTCAGAACTTTTACTAAAACCCGGTATGACCGCCAATGTCGAAATTATTACCGCTCAAAAAAATGATGCGCTTATTGCACCCAATTCGGCTTTAAGATTCTATTTAGACAATACTAAACGCTATAAGGAAAAAGGTGTTTGGGTATTAAAAAACAATATTCCTGAACGCATCAATATAGAAGAAGGAATAAGCGATGATAATAATACCGAAATTATTTCAGATACACTAAGAGCAGGTGATGAAATTATAATATCTCAAAAAACAAATGATAAAAATCAAAAAGACACTCGTTTAAGAATGCCAAGATAAAAGATAAAGGATAACAACTATGGCTTTAATCGAATTAAAAAATATACATAAGAGTTATCATCTAGACGGTTTTGATTTAGAAATCTTAAAAGGCATATCATTAAAAATTGAAAATGGTGAGTTTGTTGCCATTATGGGACCATCTGGTTCAGGTAAATCTACATTAATGAATATTTTAGGATGTTTAGATACTCCATCATCAGGAGAATATTTGCTTGACGGGCAAAATGTAGAACATTTAAATAATGACGAACTTGCTAAAATCAGAAATGAAAAAATAGGTTTTGTTTTCCAAGGTTTTAATTTGCTTTCACGAACATCTGCCATAGAAAATGTCGAACTTCCGATGGTATATGGGAAAGTTTTGCCGTCAGAACGCAAAAAAAGAGCGCTGACAGCCCTTGAAAATGTCGGTTTAAAAGAAAGAATAAACCATTTGCCAAACCAACTTTCCGGAGGTCAGCAACAGCGTGTAGCCATTGCTAGAGCAATTGTAAATGATGCTCCTATTATTTTTGCTGATGAACCTACCGGAAATTTAGACACTAAAATGAGTGTCGAAATTATGGATTTGTTTACAAAATTAAACAAAAATATGGGCAGAACAATTATTCTTGTTACACATGAAGAAGATATAGCAAAATACGCAAAACGAATTATAAAAATTGTTGACGGTGAAATATATTCTGACAGGGTTTATAAAAAATGATTGATACTTCTACAACATTTAATATTGCGTTGCGAGCCATTAAAGCAAATAAAATGCGTTCCATATTAACAAGTTTAGGCATTATTATCGGTGTTGCCGCCGTTATTGTTATGTTGGCAATAGGTAATGGCGCACAACTTACAATTCAAAAAGAGATGAAAAGTATGGGCTCTAATCTTATCATGATACGTTCAGGAACATCTACCTCCGGCGGTCAACGCATGGGGCATGGTTCTCAACCGACAATGAAGGCTTCTGACGGTAATGCCATTGAAGAAAAAATTGCATCCATTAAAATTGTCGCTCCCGTATTAAGCGATGCCGGACAAATTGTATATGGCAATGCCAACTGGTCAACTTCAATTACGGGTACAGACAATAGATATTTTCAAATTAAAGAATGGGATTTAGCATATGGTCGCTACTTTAGTGAAACAGATATTAAAAATGCCGGAAAAGTCGCAATATTAGGAACAACCGTCGTAAAAGAACTATTTGGCGATTTAGATCCGTTGGGCAGAACCATAAGAGTTAAAGGAATTCCGTTTACGGTTATCGGGGTTACCCAAAGCCGAGGTCAAAGCGGTCCTGGAATGGATCAAGACGATACAATATATATTCCTTTAAGTACAGCACAAAAAAAAGTTACCGGAATTGAATTTCCCGATATGGTAAAAATGATTATGTTACAAGCCGTAGATGCTCAAAGTACATATACTTCGCAAGAAGAAATTAGAGCATTATTGCGTCAAAGACATAATTTAGGGGCTAATAAGGAAGATGATTTTGTTATAAGAAATTTAACACAAATGATGGAAATGATGGAAAGTTCCACGAAAGTTTTAACTATTTTACTCGGTTCAATCGCATCTATATCTTTATTAGTCGGAGGTATCGGAATTATGAACATTATGCTTGT
>JAZRHJ010000037.1:0-1138 GCA_045644695.1 Alphaproteobacteria bacterium
ACCATTTAGATTATTTTAAAACTATGGATAATCTAGTTTTATCCTTTCATAAATTTATCTCAATGGCAAAAACGGTATATATCAATGGTGATGATACTCTTTGTGTTAAGGCGGCAGAGGAAATAGATGCAGATATTATCACCTTTGGCACCGATAAAAGCAACGACTATTATGCCGATAATATTTCTGCCGGCGATTTAGGTATGTGTTTTACGGCTTTTAAAGGTAATATAAAACTTGGCGATATTGAACTCTCAATTCCCGGCAAGCATAATGTTTATAACGCTCTTGCAACCATTGCTGTAAGTGATAGCATGGGTGTTGAGTTTGATGGAATTAAAACAGCTATCGAAAGTTTTTCGGGTGCGGGTAGACGATTTGAGCGTTTAGGTGAATTTAACGGTATAACTCTTGTTGATGATTATGCTCACCATCCAACAGAAATTTCTGCAACACTAAATGCCGCAAAAAATCTTAATCATAAAAAAGTTGTTGCGGTTTTTCAACCTTTTACCTTTTCAAGAACGGCACTTTTAAAGGATGAATTTATTGAGGCGCTTAGCATTGCAGATACCGTAATTTTAACCCCAATAATGGGTTCTAGAGAAATTAACACATACGGAATTTCTTCAGAGGATTTGGCAAAAGGTTTGAAAGATGCCATATGCGTTAAGGATTTTAATGGTGTTATAAATGCTATTGATAATATCGCAAAACCAGGTGATATAGTTATTACAATGGGTGGCGGCGATATATATAAAGCGGCTTACTAATTTAAAGAATTAAACCGATAAAACAAAAGCGAGTGGTTTATCCTATAGATAAAAGTACCCCTTGTTTTTAAACGTTATATTTTTTATATACCTTGCTTAACACCTGAGATAATGGATAGATGATACTGCCAACAACAATATTACTAACTCCGTGAATAATGTCAAAAGGTAAACCCGAAATAATCCAAGAAACAGTTGCTTTAAAATTCATACCAAACAGTAGCGCTTGCATCGGGGAATAAAGTATTCCAAATAAAAATCCGTGCAAACCACAAACCGCCATATAAATAGGAATTAAAAATTTCTTGTTTATGCTTTTTGGTATAAAAAGTGTGATTAGAAATGGGAATAACCAAATATATGTG
>JAZRHJ010000038.1:0-2456 GCA_045644695.1 Alphaproteobacteria bacterium
GATCAGATTTAAAAAAATTATATTTTACTTTAGGTTTTATACTAATCCCGCTGGCATTAGGCATGATTTCGTGTTGGCTGTTAGATAAGGAAAATCTTTAAGGGCAACGTGTCCGACACATCACAGTAAATATAAATAGGATAGCAAATGAGCACACATATTTTAAATATATTAAAAAGAATCATTGTTACATTGGGGAAATTATTTATTTTAGCACTAATGTTTGTTTGGTTTTGTTATGATTTTTTCATAACCCTTCCCGAATTTGATTTTGCAATTTTAATATACATGATAACAATGCTTACGTGCATAATTTCTTTTGTGTGCTCTTTTGTAAATAAAATAAAGAAAACTTCTTACATTATATTTTTATTATCATTGTTACTATATGTTTTAATGAATATTTTTTCTGTATCGGTTACAGATTCACACAATGCCGACAGATGTTTAGATTCCGGCAATGGTGTGTATGATTTTGAACAACATAAATGTAGAACCGATTGTTGGCATTGGAGCAAAGAAAAAGGTTGCTTAAAAGAATAATACTTTCTGTTTACCGTATGTTATCTCTTGATGGCTATCCATTTTTTGGTGGTTTTTGTAAATAATCAAAGTTCTTTAAGCGCCTATTTTTGGGGTAAATATTTATCCAAACAATTAGAGATATGTTTTATTAATCGGTCACGAAATTCCCATTTATAATCCATATAAAACATAAACTCTTTTTGTTTAGGTTCATCAAAAATGATGTTATAAATAAACTCATTATACATAAACTCTCTAAAAATCTCCTTATGAATTTTATCAGCTTTTATATTTATACATTTTGTAAGTTTTTTGCTAGAAACACTGTAACGCTTATTTAATTTTTCTATATCAGCAACACTATCTTTAACAAGATTTTCATAATATTTATCAAATTGCAATTTCCTGTCTTGATTGTCACCATTATACAAAATATATGCATCATAAATACTACAATCATTGTTGGGCTTATTTTTAACATTTTCATTAAAACACGCTGCATTAACGTTTGTTACCCAAATACATAAAACTAATATTAAAATATTTTTCATTCTATCACCCTTTGATGTTTACCAAAACTACCATGGTCTTTTATCATTATTGGAATTATCACCACCACCGACAGAAACACCAATGATAACTACAACTATTCCAAGCAATGTAATAAATATGTTCATATATCCTCCTATTCTTCAGAGCATTTGTATTCTATACAATCAGCATTTTTTAACATGTACTCATTTAAGTCAATATCGCCGGCATATACAACACCTACAAGTCTGTCATTATTATTTTTACATACTTTTTCCGGTGTTTCCGCAAACCATATATTTTTTTCATATTTTCTTAAAATATATTTCAATTTTTCTTTTGCCGATTTTCCTAATTTTAAGATTTCATCTTCTGATTTATTAAATTGTTTTAATTGTTTTTTTAGTCTTCCTGATTTTTTGCTATCTTCCGGACAATCAATATCTGCAAAACGTATTGTTACAAATTTTTCTTCTTCTAAAATAACTGCGTTTATGGTATCTCCATCTTCAACTTCTGTTACAACGATCTTCGTTTTAGCAAAATCATCCGCACAGACAGTCGTCGTAAGTATACATAAAATTGACACTATACTTAAAAATGTTTTCATTGTTTAATTCTCCTAAATTTAATGTTACAAAAAACCACCTAAAAAAGGTGGTCGGAGAGTTCAACAATCATATACTCTAAAATGATTCTTCTAGCCTTTAAAACTGAAAGGGTTTTTGGACATACGCTAAAAGCTCCCCAACCATTTCAAAATTGACTTAGTCGGGGATATATTTACTGTTAGATTTATAAGCAAACTAACAATTTGACGATGTTATATCCTAACACCGTAGAGTATATAAGCTGTTGAAAGCCCCGCACCTATCAGGTACTAAACATAGAATTTTTCTATGCCTACATAACATATTACATATTTCATCCTTAAATAAAAGTAAAAATTTTATTTATCCGATTTTCTTTGATATTTTCACATACCAATTTATTAAACTTTTAAAAGTTGACAAAAGAAATGTTTTTTACTAATATATATACAATAAAATAAATTATGATTTAATTATTAACTTAAAGGCGATGGGTCAATGCTTTATAACCGACAATAAAAATTATGAAATTATTAGTAAACTTAAAAAACAAGATTATCTATTTTCAGTTAAGAAGGCGTATCAGAAGCAGAAATCATCTTAACAACGATGCTCAACTCAAGATGTTTGAACTTGAAAATGCAGCAGAACTTGTGAAGATGTATATTCTAGAATATGCACTTCGCGACGAGGCAGAACTCAAGATGTTTGAACTTGACAATGCCGCAGAACTTGTGAAGATGTATATTCAAGAATATGCACTTTGCGACGAGGCAGAACTCAAGATGCTTGAACTTGAAAACGTAGCAG
>JAZRHJ010000039.1:0-1709 GCA_045644695.1 Alphaproteobacteria bacterium
TAAGTTGATGCTTGAGCGCTTCGTAGTTCAAGAAACTCATCACCGCTCGATGGTAATCAGACTCAACAGATTCAATAACAAAATTTGAAAATAGTTGCGAAAAATGTTCTTCGTTTTCGTTATATTTCAAGTAAGCGGGCATCAAAATACGTCTTGCCTTATCGGTATCAAGAGATACACGGTATATTCCGTTATAATTTTCTTTCAAAATAGAAAGCATTGTATCAATCTCAAGTATTCCCGTTTTCAGTTGAATATAATCCTTGTCAGATGTCGTAGCAGCGGCTTGTTGCTTGTTTTGATAATATTTTGCTTTCTCCTCATACATTCTGACTTCTGCTTCTTTTACCAACTTTTCCGTATCTGTGTTTTGCGCTCTAAACGACAAACCAACTGCAACGTGATAATTCTTAGACAGCAGTTGTTCTTTGAAAACTTTAATATTTTTCTTCACGCTGTCCTTTTCGGTATTTTGGCAGAACACCAAAAACTCATCACCGCCCATGCGATAAACCTTATGACCGTAGAAAACCTCTTTCAAGGTATTAGCGATGTATATGAGCATTTCATCGCCTGCGGTGTGACCGTATTTGTTGTTTATGATGTGAAGTTCGTTCACATCAATATATATGCACGAAAAGTTCGTTTTTTGTTCTTTATCAAAAGTCACCAAGTCACTCTTATATGCAACGCGGTTCAGCGCTCCCGTAAGAGAGTCGGTTGTTGCAACAAGTTTTGTTTTGTTAAGATAATTCTTATTGTAAAGCGCCATTGAAAAACAAGCAGAAATCTTTTCTGCTAGTATTCTAAACTGACTTCTGCATTTGGCGTTAATCGCCGCCAAAATGGTGATGTGGTTTGAATTATTTATAGTTGCAGAAAGCGAAACGTCATTTATTTTGTGTTGCTTTAAGAAATTATAAAAGCCAGGATTGGTTTTATATAAATGCTTGTTCGCTTTTATACACAAAATATTTACTGTTCTCTTGCTTATACTATGATACTCTGCCGCGTATCTGAATAGTTCTGTTTTAAAATAATTTATTTCACTATCACCAAATAATTTACCATTAAATTCAGGTGAAATATAGTTGTAATCTTCCCCATCGGTATCAAAGAAAACTACCGACCTTGAACGCGCAAAATCTAAAACGAATTTTAATGCATCGGCAACGTTGTTCTGATTTCCGGAGGTTTCTAAAAGAATTTTTCTGACATCTGACGCGCAGGTTACTATTCCATTTGCTTGTCTTTCACTCGTCATTAACGTAACGATATACATAATGATTATGACAAGCATAACAATGAATACTAAAAGCAAAATTTTAGATAATTCGCGCACCTCGGCAAAAACCTGAGAATCATATCTTACCATAGCAATCATTAAGTCAATACCTTCAATAGTTGAATAATGCAGGTAAACGTTTTCGTTCTTATATGCAGATAAGAATGATGTAAATCCGTTTTCTGTGGTTGCCATTTGCTCGTAAGAATATCCGTCGTTATACTTACGGTCTTTTAAGAAAGATATGTTACCAAGTTTGTTATGTATATTGTCAATGATTAGGTCGCCCGTCTCTTTATGATAAACAAAAAGTTGAGCGTTAATGTTTTTTGCCATTTCGTTATATCTGGCACCGATTTTATCAAGTTGAATAACTCCATATAAGATTCCAACCGTTTTGTCGCCTGACTTTATTGGAACGGCG
>JAZRHJ010000040.1:0-4016 GCA_045644695.1 Alphaproteobacteria bacterium
AGAAGAAATAAAAAAAGGAAAAAAAGTAATGATTTTTCCGGAAGGGCGAATTTCGCTTACCGGAAAACTAATGCAAGTATTTGACGGTGCGGCAATGGTTGCTGCAAAAGCCGGTGCAAAAATATTGCCCGTTCGTATAAACGGAGCGCAATATTCTTCATTATCTTATGTTCAGGACAAATTTTACACACGAATGTTTCCTAAAATTGATATTCACATTTTACCTTCACAAAACTTTGAAATTCCCATCAATAAAAATTCAAGAACATTGGTTGCAAAAAAATTATACGAACTTATGGTCTCGATGGCAATTAATACAACAAATGATGAGCAAAACCTGTTTCAAGCATTGCTTAACAGCGCTAAAACAAACAATTTAAATCATATTATTGCCACCGATATTACAGGTTATAACCTTTCTTACAAGACTTTAATAAGCAGTGCCGTTAAATATGCCAATTCATTAAAAGAGCAACTATCCGATAAAGAAAAAATCGGCATTTGTATGCCTTCGGGTTTCAATTTTTTAATTACTTTTTGGGCAATACAATATTTAGGAAAAACAGCCGTTATTTTATCGGAAAACAATATTGAAAAGCAAATAGCAATGTCAAAACCTGATATACTCATATCAGTAAAAACCTTTGATAATATAAAAACTCCTCTAATTAATTTAAAAGAGGTAAAGCCTAAAAAAATTGCATTAAAACAACATATAAAAGCAAATAAAACTTGCGTAATAATGTTTAAAGATAATCTAAAATTAGAATATAGCTGTACAGAAATTTTACGTTCATATCATGAACTCGACTGTATTTTACCGTTTAATGTAAAAGACGTTGCCGTAAATACATTAGATTCCGACAACAGTGATGCTTTCGTTTTAGGTTTTATATTACCGATTTTAAACGGAATAAAAACATGTTTTATGCCTAACATTAATGCAAAAATACTTTCCAAGTTATGTTACGATTTTGCAGCTACAGTTATATTTTCTGATGCTAATAGCTATCAGGAAAGCACTAAATATGCCACTGCATTTGATTATTTTAATGTTAAAATGGCCTTTAGTATCGGAGAAAAAGCAAATATTCAAACTCTTGATTATTGGCTTAAAAATTTTAATGTCAGAATTTTAGAAAGTTATATACCTTACGACAGTGCTTTAATTGCGACAATTAACACCCCTTTATATTATAAATATAATACATTAGGCACAAACTTATTCAGAAAAAAATTAAATTCTGAAAATATAAATATTGATGAAGAAGACTTCATTACTGCATAAGCCACATTGACAAATAAGCCATTATATTATAACATACCAATAACAAAAAATTATTGCGTATGAATAAATATCTGCTTTTTATTATGTGTCTGGGGTTTATATCTTGCGAAGAAAAAGCTCCTATTATTGACGATTATCCCGACTTTGGTATTGTTATTGATGTAAATACCTATTCGGATTATGAAGTTGATGGCGACTATGTATATGCTTGGTTGCTAATCGACGAGACAACCTACAATGCCACTTATTCAAACATTGAACCTTTACCGCCGACTGTATCAGACGAGTGTGCCTTTATTGATTTATCAAATCAATTTGCATTTATAATTTTGCAATCTCCGGAATTTGTTGAGGTTATAGAAGAAAGAATTTCGGATAATATTACCTATCAAAAGTGTAAAATGTGTATTCCCGTAAATTATAACAATTATACTTTTGAAATTTATTATTTAGCCGAAAGAGCATTTGTGTACATAAACGAAAATGAATATTATTTTCCTGTACCCGATATTGATGCGACACTTTTATACAACAAAGAAAAATGGATAAATACGGTATTGCTAAATGATATTAACTATGATTGCTATTCGGTTGAAATAGGCATAGATATTATATGTGGCAATAAAACCGTTTTCGGTTCCACATCTTTTATGGCATTGGATGAACAAGACTAAACAGCCTTCTAATTAAAGAAGGCTGTTTTTTATTGAAAAACATATTGACAAGCGGTAAAATATATTATACATACCCGAATGTATGTTTACATAAAGGACTATTAAAGTGAAAAAAACTAAAGAAGAAGCACAAGAAACCAGAAAAGCAATATTGCAATCTGCTCTTGATACATTTTATGAAAAAGGCTATTCAAAAACAACTTTTGATGAAATAGCAAAGCGTATAGGCTTTACAAAAGGCGCTGTTTATTGGCATTTTCGCAATAAACCCGATTTAGTTACTGCAATAATCAACTATTACATAGAAAGTCAGGCTTCATACATTGAATCCAAATTACCTGAAATAAAATCCATTGATGATATATTAACCTATTATGTTTATACGTCGGAATTTATAATAAGTTCCGAAAACAATCGTAAATTAGCATTTTTTATGCGTTGTCAAATGGAATGGTCAGAAGCATTAATTACAAAAGTAAAAATCGGAGTAGATACAAACAAGCAAAATACGCTTAATAAAATTAAAGATGCATTGACATTTTTGCAAAAAAGCGGAGAAATAAACAACAATGTTAACATAGAACAATTAACGTACACGATAACCGGTGTATGGAACGGAATTTTAGGTGATTATTTAATACACTTGTGTCCGTTTGATTTACAGGTTATGATAAAAGAAAGTTTAGGTTTAATTTTTAAGGGTTTAACTAAAGAAAGGGCTGAAAATGCAAGTAAGTAAACCGCACAAAAGTGCTATATTAAAAAAACTGTTTTTTATAATGCTTTGTGTAGCATTAGGTTGGTATTTAAAAAGCAAAACAATTCCTCAACAAGCACCAGCGTCAATGGGGGCTCAAACACCATTTGTTTTAATTCAGGAAATAAAATCAAAAGACACCTCGCGTGTTAATAGCCAAATCGCACACGTTGAAGCAATAAATTCTGTAAATTTAGTGCCAAAAGTAAACGGAACAATTGATAAAGTTTTGTTTGAAGAAGGTAGTTTTGTTAAAGAAGGCGATGTTTTATTTGTTATTAATCCAGATACCTATAAGGCAACCGTTGAATTAAGAGAAGCAGAATTAGATCGTGCAGAAGCAGGTTTAAAAGAAGCCGAAAAAAACTATAATCGTCAAATAAAATTAAGCAAACAAAATATTGCGTCAAAAGCAACTTTTGATTCTGCAGAAAGTGCCTATTTACAAGCAAAAGCCGCTGTTAAAATGGCAAAAGCATCATTAACTTTAGCACAAGACGATTTGGCAGACACTAAGGTTACCGCACCAATTTCCGGATATATCGGAAAAGCGCTTGTAACAAAAGGTAACTATGTATTAAAATCTACACAAACATTGGCACGTATTGTCCAAGTAAGTCCTGTACGTGTTACTTTTTCCTTAACCGATAAAGAGTTTTTAGCATTAAAACAAAAATATGAAAAAAACAGCGATGTTAAACTTAAAGCACGAGTTGTTTTACCTGACGGCAGTATTTTATCGGAAGAATTTAAATCATTGTTCGTCAACAATGAAGTAAGTTCTGATACGGCAACAGTTTCCATTTATATCGATTTAGCTAATAAGGAAGAAAAGTTAATTCCGGGTAACTACATTCAAATTGCTCTTTTAGATGATAAACCAAACTTAAATGTTATCATTCCGCAAGGAGCACTAGCACAAGATGAACATGGTTTTTATACATTTGTTGTAAATAATGACAATACTGTTGAAGAACGCAGACTTACATTAGGTGAAGCTATTGACTCTAACCAAGTTGTAAAAAATGCTTTAAAGGCTGGTGAAAAAGTCATTATACAAGGTTTACAAAAAGTAAGAAACGGAATTTCGGTTAAAGCCGGTTTGGTACAACCTGAAGAATAATCTAAAAGGATAATTTAATATGTTCTCTAAGATATTTATTGAAAGACCTCGTTTTGCGATAGTAATTGCTATCGTAATGACAATTGCCGGTGCCATTTCCTTATTTTCGTTACCTATTGCATTGTATCCGCAGATAACACCACCTGAAATTAATATTTCTGCAAGTTATACAGG
>JAZRHJ010000041.1:0-1896 GCA_045644695.1 Alphaproteobacteria bacterium
CCATTGCATTTGCATGCTTTAACGCAAATTTATTTGCAAGTTATTTAATTTCAATTGCCGTATTTGGCTTATTCCAAGCATTATATATGGCAAATGCCGGCGGTGCATGGGATAATGCTAAAAAGGTAGTAGAAGTTGATTTAAAAGAAAAAGGCACACCTCTACATGATGCATCTGTTGTTGGTGATACCGTAGGTGATCCGTATAAAGATACATCATCAGTTGCATTAAATCCGATTATTAAATTTACAACTTTGTTCGGTTTATTAGCAGTTGAAATGGCTGCTACCGCACCTAAATGTATTTCTATCGGATTAGGAATTTTCTTCTTTATCTTGGGCCTGATATTTGTATATCGTTCATTCTACGCTATGCGAATTGAATCTACTAATAAAGATTAAAACACTTTATAATCTCATAAAAAGCCATTCATATGTATGAGTGGCTTTTTTCTATTAAGGTATTTTTAATTATATTTTGATTAAATAAAGCATTATTTTTATTAGGGGATTTTATATATGTTAAATAAAAAAATACTTTCAACCGTTTTAACGGTCATTTGTTTTGTTCCAACACTAACAAATGCTTATAATGCCATACCTGAATATACCAGAATGATATATTTATATGCTGCGCAATCTAACACAAGCGGAGTTGCCAGAATCAGCAAATATTACGGTATCGACATTATGGATAAAAACGGTAATACGGCACTTTGTCATGCTATTAGCAACAATAACCCAAAAGCATATCACACTTTAATTAAAATGGGTTCCAAAAGTGAGAAATATTGTATGGACAGGGCTAACTTTTTTGCTAAAAAACGTTTTGAAAATTCCCTTGCCGAATATGCCGATTCAACAACCGGTGTACAAAACGAAACAGGTTCGTTGCTTTCTCGCACAAAAATTCCCGAAAAAGAAGGTTTAGCTCCGGCAACAAAATTATCATTAAGAGCAGGTGGCGTTGCTCTTGTAGGCGCAGGCATCGCAGTTGCCATAGGTAGCGGCGGTGGCGGAGGAGGAAGCGGTAGCGATTCAGATGATGACATCACTGTTCCTGACGATGGCTCAACACCAGAACACAATATTCCTTGTGAAAACAGAGGCGGTGTTTTAATAAATGGTGAATGTATTGTTTATAATGTTCCTGGAGCAGCCCCAAAAGATACAAGCATTAACAATTATCACACCATTGAATATGAAAAATCCGCTAATTTTCTAGACCCTATAAAGGCAGATTATGCTTATGCTCGAGGATATAGCGGTTATATTGTTAATAGAGATGAAAATGGTGCGCTTATTGATGACGGATATGAACTTATAAGTTCCGAAAAAATAAAAGTAGGCATAATTGACAATGGATTTGATATTACTCACCCCGATTTGATAGACAACGTAGTAAAAGATGAAAATGGGTTAGCCTATGGTTACAATCTTGATTATGGCCCGTGTAGAAATGGCGACACAACCAATTGTTATGGTTTTACTATTGTCGGCGACGATATTTATGGTAAAGTGGTTTTGTATGGTGAAAATAATAATGAAATAGTTGCTGAAACTGAAAAAATTATAACCCCTAATATGTACGTAGAATATTTTAGTGATTATCCTGATGATTATGACTGGGATACAATGAAGTATAACCCAATTCCATACATAGATGATAAAGAAGATGTCGATGCTACAACCAATACTGAAGCAAACGATCACGGAACTCATGTAATGGGAATAATCGGTGCTTCCAATAATAATAAAGGTATGCATGGGGTTGCACCCAATGTTGAAATGGTTGGTATTAATTACAATATGTCGGAAAAATTAGTATTTTCAAACGATAATTTTTTTGAAAAAGCTGCTAATGTTCTTGTAGATGAAAATACCAAAGTTGTAAATA
>JAZRHJ010000042.1:0-1161 GCA_045644695.1 Alphaproteobacteria bacterium
GAATGTCCCTCAATTTCGCCTATAATCGTTAGACAATATATTCTGTGTTTTCCGTCAAACGTGGTGATTGAGCCTGAATCTTTAATATGCTCCAGCGTATCGTTTTCTTTATTTTCATTTTCATTATTCATAAGTTTTCCCTCCACAAACTATTGTTTGAGAAAAACTTATAAACATACACAATATATTATACTATTATATTTTATATATTTCAAGCAATAAATAAAGGACGGTTTGCCGTCCTTTATTTTTTAGATAATATATTTTCCGTCTTTGTAATCGCAAGTTAGCGTATCGCCTGATTTTATACTGCCGTCAAGCATTTTTTCGGATAACATATCTTCGATGTTGGTCTGAATTGCTCGCTTTAACGGACGCGCACCGTAAATCTCGTCAAAGCCCGCATCTGCAACGGCAGATATTGCCTCTTTACTAAATGAAACGGTAATACCCAAATCTGCCATACGCTTTTGCAACGATGCGAGTAATTTTTCCGCAATCAACACGATATCATCATGCGACAGTTTGTGGAAAACGATAATATCGTCAATTCGGTTAAGCATTTCAGGACGGAATTCTTTTTTGAGTTCAGATAGAACTTCTTCTTTTATAACCTCATTTGATTTTGTGGTTTCCGACGATTCACCAAAACCAAAAGCCGCTTTTTTCTCGGTTATAAGGCGTGCGCCAATATTGGACGTCATAATAACAACCGTGTTTTTAAAGTTAACCTTGCGTCCTTGCGAATCGGTCAATATACCGTCGTCAAGAATTTGCAAAAGGATATTAAATACATCGGGATGTGCCTTTTCAATTTCATCAAACAAGACGACAGAATACGGTGAACGGCGTACAAGTTCGGTCAGTTGTCCACCTTCGTCAAAACCGACGTATCCGGGTGGCGAGCCAATTAAACGAGAAACCGTATGTTTTTCCATATATTCCGACATATCGAGGCGAATCATAGCGTTTTCACTGCCAAACATCGCTTCTGCCAGAGTTTTGCAAAGTTCGGTTTTGCCGACACCCGTAGGTCCTAAGAATATAAATGAACCTATGGGGCGTTTGGGGTCTTTAAGCCCTACTCTGCCCCTGCGAATTGCACGTGAAACCGCCGAAACCGCCTCACTTTGACCGACAATTCGTTCGTGCATAACGTCC
>JAZRHJ010000043.1:0-4258 GCA_045644695.1 Alphaproteobacteria bacterium
AACATCGGCAGTTTTCATAAACAAACGTACCCAATGGTTGCGATAAAGTTGGCCATGCAAAGCAAATATGGGGTTTCCAGGTAAAAAAGCAAACAAAACTATCGGATCAACATAAGAAACATGGTTAGAAATGTAGATACCTTTTTTAGGCAAATCTTTTAAATCAAAATTTAATTCAAAACGAACTTTAAAAACCCGAAAAAAGCATCTTAATAGGAAGCGAACAAAATCTTGTAACATGATTAAATTTCCTTAAATTGCAAATCATGAAAACTATATAACAAATTACTCATTATGTAAAGTAGGTACTTTAGAGATACTATTAGATAAACAGATTAAACAATATTAGCCAATATGCATAAGTTTTATTTTTATAATGGTTGACATTTGGTTTATAATATCTTATTCTAATTAGACAAACTTTATAATTAAACTTTATTTATTATGCACGTTAAATTTAAAGAAAAAGTCGTTTCATGCCTTGAGCAAGTTGAGTTCTACCCCGCTCACGTGATTGAACAGTTCTTGAGCGAACCCAAACGCAAGAACTCTCGAAATTGGGTAAAGCAACTATGTAATAAGCACAGACTTATAAATTTCATAGATTGCAAAGATGCCAAGTTTTACGGTAACACCGATGTTGTTGCCAAAAATAAGCGAGCATATTATGCTATATGCGGCATCACCAGTGGACAGATGGAAAAATTTGAACGCCTCAACTACTTGTTGTTAATTGATGTGTTCAAAAAAACCCGAAGAAAAGTTCTTCATCACTACTACAACATGATTGTATGTTTGAACGGTGGAGAAGACACCGCTTGTTGCGTTTTGTTCGAACGTCGCAAACTTGACGAACTCGTTCACAAGACACAAGCAAAACTCATCAACGATTTTGTAAACAAACCACCTCGTAAGAAAGAGTTACGTGACTTCATAATCATCACGATTTTGTTTTCACAAGCCGACCTTTCACATGATGAAGCCACACGTGAAAACTTCATCAAACTTTGCCAGATGGTCTAATAAAAAAGCCTGCCTCGTCATTTCTGACGGCGCAGGCTTTTTTATTGCCTTGCAAAGAACATATTTTTTGCTATTATGCAAAAAAAAGGAAAGAAAAATGAAAAGAACAAAACATAAAGATATTAATGGTTGGCTAATTATTGATAAACCGAAAGATATGGGTTCAACCGATGTTGTTAACCATACCAGACGACTGTTTGATGCCAACAAAAACGGGCATGCCGGTACATTAGACCCTTTTGCAACCGGTGTTTTACCCATTGCTTTTGGGGAGGCTACAAAACTAATACCATTTGTAACAGACGGCGCAAAAGAATATGAATTTGTGTTAAAATTTGGTGCACAAACAAATACAGATGACATTGAAGGACAAATAATAAACACATCAAATAAAATTCCTTCAAAAGAAGAAATATTAAATGTTTTGCCTAAATTTTTAGGCACTATACAACAAACTCCGCCTGCTTATTCTGCCATAAAAATTAACGGACAAAGAGCATACAAACTTGCTCGTGAGGGAAAAGAAGTAAATATACCGATACGAAGTGTCAAAATTGATTATTTAGATTTTTTGGAACAATTAAACGAATCGGAATTTAAGTTTCGGGTTGGATGCTCAAAAGGAACATATATTCGCACACTCGGTAAAGATATCGCATTAAAATTAGGCTCTTTAGGTCATTTAACCGCATTAAGAAGAACAAAATGTGCAATTTTTTCTCTTCAAGATACGATTTTACTGGAAAATTTAAAAAATATAGTGTATGAAGACGAAAGACTTATGTCTCTTTTGCCGATTGAGACATCACTGCGCGACATCGCGGTGATTGCCGTTTCGGAAGAAGACGCTGTTAAACTCAAACATGGACAAGGTTTATCTCCTAAAAAATATCAAAAATTTTTACCTGATACGCTTTTAGCAGCCATGTATAACAATTGTTTAATAGCATTAGTTAGGGTTGAAGAAAGGAAACTTTCTCCAATTCGTGTGTTTAATTTAGAAAATAAAAAGGAAAAGTAAAGATGTCGATTACAAATGAAGTTAAACAGGAAATTATTGCAAAATACGGTACAAAACCAGGTGATACAGGTTCTCCCGAAGTTCAAATTGCAATTTGGACATATCGTATTAACTCTTTAATTGAACACTTCAATGTTCATAAAAAAGATTTACACTCCCGTTTAGGTTTAATGAAAATGGTTAGCCGTCGTCGTCACCTTTTAGATCACTTAAAATCTAAAAGCAATGATCGTTACCAAGCAATCATCAAAAAGTTAGATTTACGTAAGTAATTCGCAAAATTTGAAAAAACTGCGGGGCATGGGGCTCCGCAGTTTTATAAAATCCTTAAAAAATTTTTTTAAGGTGAGGTTTAAAAGAAAGTATAAAATGAAAGGTAGAAAATATGATCGAATTTAAAAAATGCCGCCAAGAAATGGAATGGGGCGGTCGCAAATTGGTATTAGAAACAGGACAGATTGCTCGTCAAGCCACCGGAGCAGTTATGGCAACTTATGGTGATACTGTTGTAGTGGCAACAGTGTGTGCGGCAAAAGAAGCAAATGCCGATCAAGATTTTTTTCCTTTAACGGTTAACTATCAAGAAAAATATTATGCAACCGGTAAAATTCCGGGCGGTTTTATGAAACGTGAAGGCAAACCTTCAGAACGTGAGGTGCTCATTTCTCGTTTGATTGACAGACCTATTCGTCCGTTATTTCCCGATGCCTTCAAAAACGAAGTTCAAATTATTTGTACCACTTTAGCACATGACCAGAAAAACGATTCTGATGTTGTAGCCATGATTGCGGCTTCTGCGGCTTTGGCTGTTTCGGGAATTCCGTTTTTAGGTCCTATCGGTGCGGCAAAAATTGGTTATAAAGATGGAAATTATATCTTAAACCCCAGCATTGAAGAACAAAAAACATCAGATTTAGAGTTAGCGGTTGCCGGTACAAAAGAAGGCGTTTTAATGGTAGAATCGGAAGCAAACGAACTTTCGGAAGAAGTTATGTTAGGCGCTGTTATGTTCGGTTTTGAAGCGTTCCAACCTGTTATTGAAATGATTAACAAACTAAAAGAACAAACAGGTGTTCAAAATTGGGAAGAGCCGAAGTTTCCTGAAGAGTTTGACGCATTATGCGCTCGTATCGAAAAAGATTTTTATGCAAAATATGATGAGGCATTTAATGAAGTTGACAAACAAACTCGCGGCACACTTTTAGGCAACTTGGCAGAAGAAGTTAAAGCCACAATAGATGAAGAAAATGAGTTAGAAGTTCGTTATGTTGGTGATGCCATTGAGCATATCATGCACAAAGCAATGCGTGAAAAAGTTTTATCTACCGGAAAGCGCATTGACGGACGTGATACAAAAACTGTTCGTCCGATTAGTTGTGAAGTTGATGTTTTGCCGACAACGCATGGCTCTGCTTTGTTTACCAGAGGTGAAACTCAAGCACTTGTGGTTACCACTTTAGGTACAGATGACGATGCTCAAATTGTTGACGGTTTAATGGCTGAATATAGACAAGACTTTATGCTATATTATAACTTCCCTCCGTTTTCGGTTGGTGAATGCGGAAGACTGGGAACTCCGGGACGTCGTGAAATCGGCCACGGAAAATTGGCTTGGCGCGCAATTCATCCGATGATGCCGACCGATAAAGAAGCCTTCCCATATTCGATAAGAGTTGTATCTGACATTATGGAATCTAATGGTTCTTCTTCAATGGCAACTGTTTGCGGAACAACATTATCTTTACAAGCAGCCGGTGTTCCGATGAAAAAACCTGTTGCCGGAATTGCTATGGGCTTAATTAAGGAAGACGATGGCAGAGTTGCTATTTTGACTGATATTTTAGGCGATGAAGACCACTTAGGCGATATGGATTTTAAGGTTGCCGGTACAAAAGATGGTGTAACCGCTTTGTAAATGGATATTAAAATTACATCTATCACAAAAGAAATTATGAAAAATGCTTTAGCACAAGCCCATGAAGGACGCATTCATATTTTGGGTGAAATGGCAAAAGCAATTGAAGCGCCAAGAGAAAAAGTTTCACCTTTGGCACCTCGCATAATTTCTCTTAAAATTCCTACCGATAAAATTAGAGAAGTTATCGGAACGGGCGGTAAGGTTATTCGCGAAATTATTGAAAAGACCAACACCAAGATTGACATTTCGGACGACGGTATAGTAAAAATTGCTTCTACAAATACCGAAGACGGAGA
>JAZRHJ010000044.1:0-4100 GCA_045644695.1 Alphaproteobacteria bacterium
TGTAACAACACTTTCAGCATATGCTGAAAGTGTTGTTACATTTACATTAATTTCCCCAATCTTCAACATCAACGTCAAAGTAAATTGGGACCTTCTCTTCCTTAAGTTTTACCTGCTTTGTAATGAAAGTCTCATTATCACCCTGTGTCACCTTCAAAACGAGTGTCAAGTGCGAACAGTAATAAGCCTTACCATCACCCTCTTCATCAGGTAATTCCTCAAAAAAGTAATCATGCAGTTTAAATGACGGACGCAATACCGGAAATTGATTATCTCCAGATGATGGAATTTCCTCAACCAAATAATACAAAACACTACAGTTTGTAAATTTAATTGTAATGCAATGCTCCCACTCCGCAATGCTTATATCACCTTCATCATATTCTGTTGTCATACGCTTATCATCACGCATATTCCAATACGATGTAGATAACCCACTGTCAAGCACCTCATAATCAGAATGATTGGAACTTGTATAAACATACGGTATCAATGTTGATACCTTCTCACCTTTAGAATTGATAAACCAACTCTTGTAATGAGTCTCGGTAGCCGGTTCACAACCGCTAGTAACATAATTTTCTTCACCACCCTGAGGAATAAAAACATCACTACTAATCGTCTCATCCTTCACACAACTTGTCAAAGCGCCTAGCACCAAACAAGCAAACATAATGATAAATTGTTTCATATTAATTGAAATTAATAATTATTTTATGTCATATATATTACATCAAAGCGCTAGATTTGTCAATCTTTAATATAAAAAATTAATTTTAATCGGTGTTGACAAAGTAAAAAGATACATATAATATAGCAAAAGTTTAAACAACAAAGGTTAAATTTATAAATGAGTTCTGCATATATATACACTTTCAATTTGATATTCGTTTTAATTTTAGTTTTATTAAATGCTTTCTTCGTAGTTTCAGAATTTGCAATTGTTAAAATAAGAAAAACCAAACTGGAAGAGTTGGTTCACAATGGCAACAAACGAGCAAAAATCGCTCTAAAAATTACCGAAAATCTTGATTCTTATTTAAGTGCAATACAACTTGGTATTACTTTAGCATCATTAGGTCTTGGTTGGATTGGTGAACCGGCCGTTTCAAAATTGTTGGAAAATGTATTAGGCGGTTACTTTGCCGACAATCCCATTTTATTGCACTCTGTAAGTTTTGGTATTGCTTTTACATTTATTACCATTTTGCACGTTGTTTTAGGTGAATTAATACCAAAATCGTTAGCTATACAAAAAACCGAAACCTTTGTTTTATTAATTGCATATCCTTTATACACATTTAAGCGCTTGTTTTATCCGTTCATATGGGTTTTAGATATGGTAACACTAAAAGCCTTAAAAACAATGGGTGTACAACCGGCATCGGAAGAAGAAATGGCTCACTCGGAAGAGGAGATAAAACTTATTGTTAATGCATCACAAAAAGGTGGCGTAATAGACGATACTGAACGAGACATTATTCAAAATGCCATAGATTTTTCAGAGATATGCGCTCACGAAATTATGATACCAAGACAAGATATGTGCTGTTTATTTTTGAACGATAGTTTTGAACAGGTTATGAATTTGGTAAAGCGCTCAAAACATACCAGATATCCGTTGTGCGATAAAGACAGAGATAATGTTGTCGGCATGATTCACATTCGTGATTTATTAGAGCATTCAGAAGAAAAATTAGAAAAAGGACGCTTAAATAAAATTGCTCGTCAAATTTTATTTGTGCCTGAAAACCAGTCGGTTTCAGAAGTTTTACACTTAATGAGAAGAAAACACACCCATGTCGCCATTGTCGTTGACGAATATGGCGGAACAGCCGGCATGCTTTCAATGGAAGACATTTTGGAAGAACTTGTGGGCGATATTATGGACGAACATGACGTTGCCGAAGCACAAGAAATTCAAAAGATTAGCGACTGTATATGTGAATTTGACGGAAAGGTTTTAATTGAAGACGCTTATGAGTGCATGGAACTTCCTTGTTGTGAGCGTGATGAAAGCACCATTGGCGGATATGTGTTTACATTGTTGGGACGAGCGCCTAAAGTTGGTGACAAGGTTGAAGACGAATACTGCAAATATGAGGTAGTATCTTCAAACAAAATGCGTATTAAGCGCGTTAGAGTTCAAATAAAAGAACAAGAACAAACACCTGAAGATTAGACAGAATAAAGCGGTTTCGGTACCGCTTTATTTTTTGCATCAGTGCTATTTACGAATATATTTTTTTGACAAAAGCGGGCTTTTTTTCTTGCAAAAATAAAAAAAACATGATACAGTCGATTTATTAAATATTATATTAGTTCGGAGACTTGATAAATGGCTGAAAATTCAAACCTATTAAACGACCTCGTTAATAATTTTACTGATAACAAATTAAGCAGTTTAAGTTTTTCGGAATTTGCACTACTTTACAAAGAATTAGATTCAAAAACTCTTGCTCAAAGAACCGAAGAAATACAATTGATAGTAACATATGTCGCCGAAGAATTAAAAGAACGAATTAAGGACAATTATAACAATTTAGAATCTCTTTCTAAAGAAGATTTATTAGCATTTAGAGGGCTTTTAGGAAATGCTAATAAAATTTCAGGAGTTGATATTGATATATCTGCCTTAAGAAATAATATTGATGTTGCCTTGTCAAACATCGAGCAAAAAGCAAATTCAGCCAACTTAGAACAACAACCTTCTGTTTCTTTAAGCGAAGAACAAGATAATCATCCTATCGTAAACTCTGAACAAAGCGAAAACGCAACTTTAATGCATGAACTGTGGAAAAAGACTATTAGCGGTAACGAAGAAGCTATTGATGAAAGTGTTATACCTCAATTAACTTGTCAAAATTTACACACTATACTTTCAAATGAAAATACTCCCGATAATATTAAATCTGCCATAATTGATGAAACTAATAAACGTTGGGAATATGTCTTAAAAAATGCCGATAAAATAAATCCGATGGATAAGCTTGCATTAACTGCATCGCACCAATTAATAGAGAAAATGGAAAGCGACAATAATTCAACCCTTGAGGCACAAGAACCTGTATCTGAACCGGCGCAAGAGCCTGTATCTGAACCGGCACAAGAACCCGTATCTGAACCGGCGCAAGAGCCTAATTCTGGTGAAAATCCTTTACACACGCAATGGACACAAATTATACCTACCCAATATTTAATTCCACTTTCGCAAGATGAGTTTGACAAAGAACTTCCGACACTGGACAGTATGATTATTTATACTCTGGCGTCTAATTTAAATAAACTTGAAGATGAAAATAAAATTTTATCGGTGCTTAAAGAATTGCAAAAGCGTAAAGAATATGTTAGTTCACTACCGGAAGAAGAACTGCAACAAATTTATAATGATAACCTGCTATTAAAATCTGCCATAATTTATGCCGATGAATATATACAAGCACATCCTGAACATGGTATAAAAATCTCAGAGCACGACAATAATTCAACCCTTGAGGCTCAAGAACCTGTATCTGAACCGGTACAAGAACCTATATCTGATGAAGCTCCCCTGCATGAACGTTGGGTTAAATTTGTAGCATATGACGAATTAAAAAACCTACCACAAGATGATTTTGAAAAGGCCCTTCCTACATTACAATGTTTTTCTGTTTATATGCAGACAAAAAACTTCGACACACTTGATGAAGATAAAATTTTACCACTACTTAAAGAAGTGCAAAAACGTAAAGAATATTTTAACTCACTATCGGAAGAAGAAAAAAAACAAATTGATGATTATGTTAATTTAGAAATTGCCATAGAAAACGTCGAAACATATATATATGACAATCCTGAATATGCCGAAAAATTAGGTATAAAAATTGATGAACATAACAATACTTCAAACATTGAAGCACAAGAACCTATATCCGAACCAGTTCAAGAACCTATATCTGATGAAGTTCCTATGCATGAATACTGGGTTAAATTTGAACCATATGAAAATTTAAAAACCCTACCGCAAGATGAGTTTGACAAAGAACTTCCGACACTAGGAGATGGGAGTATTTATTTTCTGACATCTGATTTAAATAACCTTGAAAGTGAAGATAAGATTT
>JAZRHJ010000045.1:0-2568 GCA_045644695.1 Alphaproteobacteria bacterium
CCCCAAAAGCAATAATAATTTTACAATATTTTTATATACACGGTTTTATAAATTACTTGCATTTAGAGCACATAGTAATGTATATATATACTAATTATTTTTATTCAATATGATAAAATTTAAAAAAAATTCAGAGGCAAAATGAAACATAAAATCATATTCTTTGTAAAAGACTTTATTGTTGGCGGTGTCGAACAAGTGCTTGTTTCAGCAGTTAATACTTTGGTTGAAAACGGCAATGATGTTGTAATTGTCTGGACAGGATACGTCGAAGATAATTTTATGTTAGGAAAAATAGATAAAAGAGTTAAACAAATTCACACTTCCAAAATTTGGCACTTGGTAGGAAAAGCAAAACCAAAAGGAGCTTTTGCAAAAGTTTTATATTACATAAGACAAAACCTTAATCTTTTTATGCTTCGTTTTATAAAAAAACACATTCCTGATTTTTCTTCATATAACTATTTGATAGATTTTAAGAATGGTTCATCAAAAATTTTTAATATTTCTCTTGAAAAACATCAACAGAAAATTGTTTGGTTGCACGGGGCTTTTTCACGTTTTTACAAAAAAGACAAATTCAAAACATACAAACTCAATTCTTTTGATAAAATTGTTTGTTTAACCGAAAGTTTTAAAAAACAATATGGTGAAAAATATCCGACCTTAAAAGAAAAAATTAAAGTTGTCAGAAACCCCTTTGCAATAGAAGATATTAAAAACAAAGCCGATAACACCGATAATGAAATAAGCAAATATATGCCATATTTTTTACATGTTGCCCGAGTTGATGATTCTAAAGATATTTTAACCGCTCTTAAAGCATACAAAAAATTTTACCAAAAAACAAAAAGTAACAAAAATTTGGTGTTTTTAGGTAACGGAAATTTATTGGAACATTACAAAAAATGGGTCATTGACAATGGTTTGGAAGGAAAAATCTTTTTCTTAGGCAATCGTTCTAATCCATTTGTTTGGATGAAAAATGCTGAGAGCTTATTACTATCTTCTTTTAATGAAGGATTACCGACAGTGTTAATTGAGGGACAAATTTGCGGAACACTTGTAATATCAAGTAATTGTGAAGACGGACCCGACGAAATTTTAGAAAATGGCAAATCGGGCGTTTTGTTTAACGTTAATGACAGTGATGATTTGGCTAATATATTAACTAATTATGAGCAAGGCTTAATTGATAAGGAAACGCTGATTAAAAATGCGAATAAATCTCTTAACAGGTTTGGAAAAGAAGAATTTAAAAAACAAATTTATCTTTCGGTCTTACAATAATACAATTACTACTATGCAATATAGTATTTGACAGTTAAATATTTACAGTATATAAAGAATTGATTCTGTTAAATTTTCAATAGGTGTTAAATGAGTTGGTTCTACAAGAAAGAAGTCAAAAATAATCGAATTATTTATCGCATATGCGGTTTAAAATTTTCTATCAAGAAATTAACGAAAAGAAAGTTATTAGTTGACACCAACGAATTACTTCGCAAAACCATTGATGTACAAGCCTTACCTAAGGCTCAAGGATTGCTTAGAGATATTCAGTTAGCCACAGTCAGAATGCTTCTGGAGATAGATAAAATTTGCAAAAAAAATAATATAACATATTGGTTAGATTTCGGAGCCTTGTTAGGTGCTGTTCGACATAAAGATTATATCCCGTGGGATGATGATATTGATATCAGTATGTTAAGAGAAGATTATGAAAAATTTGCAGAAATTTTCACCCAAAACGTTTCTGATGAAAATTTATTTATTGAAAAATATTGTCACAATAAAGGCACGTGCAACATATTAAAAGTTCGCCATAAAAAATTCCCTAATATATTTGTAGATATTTTTCCTTATGATTTTTATACTGAAAAACTGGATACAGAAGGAAAAATTGCCCTACATAAAAAAATTACAAAAATCAAAAAACGAGCTTATCATAAAATACGAAAATCAGAAAAAGAAAAATATATACAGTATCTTTTAGAATTAAGAGATACTAAAATTTATGAAGGAAAAACAGTCGATGTTTCTCAAAAACCCACTCTATTTTGGGGAATTGACTATAATCATTTATGGGGCAGAGGCGTTTTCGACTATGAAACATTTTTTCCATTATCTGAAATTGAGTTTTGCGGACACAAATTTCCGGCTCCGGCTCAGCCTGATATATATTTAACGCATGTTTATCGAGATTATATGACTTTACCTTCTTCATTTAGTTATCATTTTGATTTTAAGCAATTCTCAATAGAAGAGTTAATTGCCATTAAAAAATATGCAAAAGGAGAGTTATAAATTGAAAAGAGTTATAACATACGGAACTTTCGACGTATTGCATTATGGTCATATCAATTTGCTTAAAAGAGCAAAAGCGCTTGGCGATTATTTGATTGTTGTTTTATCAAGTGACGAGTTTAATCAAATAAAAAACAAAAAATCTTACTATACTTATGACCAGCGTAAAATGATTTTGGAAGCATGCAGGTACGTCGACTTAGTTGTGCCTGAATATACTTGGGAACAAAAGGTAGAAGATGTAAAAAAATATCAAATAGA